>CAMOXX010000037.1 GCA_946629475.1 uncultured Blautia sp.
ATTCCGAAGCACATCACAAAAGAGGACATTTTTGCGTCCATCAACTACAACATGCATCTGGAGTACGGCGTCGGCAATGACGATGATATCGATCATCTGGGCAACCGCCGGATCCGTGCCGTGGGCGAGCTGCTTCAGAATCAGTACAGGATCGGCCTCTCCCGTCTGGAGAGAGTCGTCCGTGAGAGAATGACAACACAGGATACGGAGAATATTTCTCCGCAGTCCCTGATCAATATCAAACCGGTAACTGCCGCGGTGAAGGAGTTCTTCGGATCCTCCCAGCTGTCGCAGTTCATGGATCAGAACAATCCGCTCGGCGAGCTGACGCACAAGAGACGTCTCTCCGCGCTGGGCCCCGGCGGTCTGTCACGTGACCGTGCCGGATTCGAGGTCCGCGATGTCCATTACTCCCATTATGGAAGAATGTGCCCGATCGAGACTCCTGAAGGTCCGAACATTGGTCTGATCAACTCCCTTGCTTCCTACGCAAGGATCAATCAGTACGGATTTGTGGAGGCGCCCTACCGCAAAATCGACAAATCCGATCCCCAGAATCCGCGTGTAACCGAAGAAGTGGTTTACATGACGGCGGATGAGGAAGACAATTACCATGTTGCGCAGGCGAATGAGGCTCTCGATGCCGAAGGCCATTTCGTCCGTAAGAATGTATCCGGCCGTTTCCGCGAGGAGACACAGGAGTACGACCGCAGCATGTTTGACTATATGGACGTGTCGCCGAAGATGGTATTCTCGGTGGCTACAGCCCTGATTCCGTTCCTGCAGAACGATGATGCCAACCGCGCGCTGATGGGATCCAACATGCAGCGCCAGGCAGTGCCTCTTCTCACTACGGAAGCACCGGTTGTCGGTACCGGAATGGAGACGAAGACAGCGGTCGACTCGGGCGTATGCGTTGTCGCGAAGCGTTCGGGAACCGTGGAACGGTCGACCTCTACGGAGATTGTTATCCGTGCCGATGACGGCACCAGGGATCAGTACCGTCTGACAAAATTCCTGCGCAGCAACCAGAGCAACTGCTATAATCAGAAGCCGATTGTCGATCAGGGAGAATATGTGGAAGCGGGCGAAGTCATCGCGGACGGTCCGTCCACGGCAAACGGAGAGCTTGCGCTCGGCAAGAATCCGCTGATCGGTTTCATGACCTGGGAAGGCTACAACTACGAGGATGCGGTTCTCCTGTCAGAACGCCTTGTTATGAATGATGTCTATACATCGGTTCATATTGAGGAGTATGAGGCGGAATCGCGTGACACCAAGCTCGGACCGGAGGAAATTACCCGCGATGTGCCCGGTGTCGGTGATGATGCGCTGAAGGATCTCGATGAGCGCGGTATCATCCGCATCGGTGCAGAGGTCCGTGCCGGTGATATCCTGGTCGGAAAAGTGACTCCGAAAGGGGAAACGGAGCTTACGGCAGAGGAACGTCTTCTGCGCGCGATCTTCGGTGAGAAGGCGCGGGAGGTCAGGGACACCTCATTAAAGGTGCCTCACGGAGAATACGGAATCGTTGTGGATGCCAAGGTCTTCACCAAGGAGAATGACGGCGATGCCCTTCCGGCAGGCGTAAACCAGTCTGTACGAATTTACATTGCCCAGAAAAGAAAGATCTCCGTCGGTGATAAGATGGCCGGCCGTCACGGAAACAAGGGTGTTGTTTCACGCGTGCTTCCTGTGGAGGATATGCCGTTCCTTCCGAACGGGCGTCCGCTGGACATCGTGCTGAACCCTCTGGGCGTGCCGTCCCGTATGAATATCGGGCAGGTGCTTGAGATCCACCTCAGCCTCGCGGCAAAGGCGCTTGGCTTTAACGTATCGACGCCTGTTTTTGCAGGTGCCAACGAAAAAGATATCCAGGATACCCTGGAGATGGCAAACGACTATGTAAATACGGAAGACTTCGAGGAATTCCGTGAAAAATACAAGGACAGCCTGGCAGACGAAGTGATGCAGTTCCTGGATGAGAATAAAGCTCACAGGTCTGTCTGGAAAGGAGTTCCGATCTCCCGCGATGGTAAGGTGCGCCTGCGTGACGGCAGGACCGGCGAGTATTTTGACAGCCCGGTTACGATCGGCCACATGCATTATCTGAAGCTGCACCATCTGGTGGATGACAAGATCCATGCACGTTCCACCGGACCATACTCCCTTGTTACGCAGCAGCCGCTCGGCGGTAAAGCCCAGTTCGGCGGACAGCGTTTCGGTGAGATGGAGGTTTGGGCTCTGGAGGCCTACGGTGCATCGTACACGCTGCAGGAAATCCTGACAGTGAAATCGGACGATGTGGTCGGACGTGTCAAGACATACGAAGCGATTATCAAGGGAGACAATATTCCTGAGCCGGGTATTCCGGAATCGTTCAAGGTTCTTCTGAAGGAGCTTCAGTCGCTCGGACTGGATGTCCGGGTCCTGAAGGATGACCAGACAGAAGTTGAGATTATGGAAACAGTGGATTACGGTGACACCGATATCCGTTCCGTGATCGAAGGGGAATCCCGGAGACAGGATGCGCAGGAAGAATCTTTCGGCCGTCATGGATACACCATGCAGGAGTTTGAAGGCGAAGAGCTGGTAGACAGGGCCGAGGAGAGCGATCTGGACGATTCGGATGACGATTTTGATGAATTCCAGGAATCCTTTGACGACGAAGAGTGACAATTGCTTTATACTGTTCTGCACCCTTCTCTTCACTCCGGGTGCGCAGACAGAGAAGCAAAGAAAGGGGAAGTTTAAATGGCAGAAGCAACCAATACGCAGGAGAGCTATCAGCCGATGGCATTCGATGCCATCAAGATCGGGCTTGCGTCCCCTGAAAGGATCAGAGAATGGTCGCGGGGCGAAGTACTGAAACCGGAGACGATCAACTATCGTACTCTGAAGCCGGAGAAGGAAGGGCTTTTCTGTGAAAAAATCTTCGGGCCTTCGAAGGACTGGGAATGCCATTGCGGAAAATACAAAAAAATCCGTTATAAAGGCGTCGTATGCGACCGCTGCGGCGTTGAAGTGACAAAATCCTCTGTGCGCCGTGAACGTATGGGACACATTGAGCTTGCGGCACCGGTTTCACATATCTGGTATTTTAAAGGAATCCCGTCCCGCATGGGCCTGATTCTGGACATCTCGCCGAGAACGCTGGAAAAGGTTCTCTACTTTGCCAGCTATATCGTTCTGGATCCGGGTACTTCGAATCTTCAGTACAAGCAGGTGCTGACCGAAAAGGAATATCAGGACGCGAGGGAAGCCTTCGGCGATTCCTTCCGCGCGGAGATGGGCGCGGAATCCATCAAAGAGCTGCTTGAGGCGATCGATCTCGACAAGGACGCGGAGGAGCTTAAGAGCGAGCTCCAGGATGCGAGCGGCCAGAAGAGAGCCCGTATCATCAAACGCCTCGAGGTGGTGGAATCCTTCAGGGAGTCGGGCAACCGCCCTGAGTGGATGATCATGACAGTGATTCCGGTAATCCCGCCGGATCTGCGCCCGATGGTACAGCTGGACGGCGGCCGTTTTGCTACATCGGACCTCAATGACCTGTACCGCCGGATCATCAACCGCAACAACCGTCTGAAAAGACTCCTGGAGCTCGGCGCTCCGGACATTATCGTCCGCAACGAAAAGAGAATGCTCCAGGAAGCTGTGGATGCGCTGATCGACAACGGCCGCCGCGGCCGTCCGGTAACCGGCCCGGGAAACCGTCCGCTGAAATCCCTTTCCGACATGCTGAAAGGCAAGTCCGGACGTTTCCGTCAGAACCTGCTCGGAAAACGTGTCGATTATTCCGGCCGTTCCGTTATTGTTGTAGGTCCTGAACTGAAAATATACCAGTGCGGTCTTCCGAAGGAGATGGCAATCGAGCTGTTTAAGCCTTTCGTTATGAAAGAGCTTGTCGCGAACGGAACCTCACACAATATCAAGAGTGCTAAGAAGATGGTCGAAAAGCTCGACCCGCAGGTGTGGGATGTGCTCGAGGATGTCATCAAAGAGCATCCGGTTATGCTGAACCGTGCGCCTACACTCCACCGTCTTGGAATTCAGGCCTTCGAGCCGATCCTGGTGGAAGGCAAGGCGATCAAGCTGCATCCGCTGGTGTGTACCGCGTTTAATGCGGACTTCGACGGGGACCAGATGGCTGTCCATCTTCCTCTGTCGGTTGAGGCACAGGCGGAGTGCCGTTTCCTCCTGCTGTCACCGAACAACCTGCTGAAGCCTTCGGACGGCGGTCCGGTGGCGGTTCCTTCGCAGGATATGGTCCTCGGTATCTACTACCTGACTCAGGAGAGACCGGGAAGCAAGGGAGAAGGAAAATTCTTCCGGAGTGTCAACGAAGCGATTCTGGCCTACGAAAACGGGGTGATTACCCTCCAGTCCATCATCAAGGTGCGCCGTTTCAAGAAGAACCCGGACGGATCTGCAGTGCTGGATGAAAACGGTATTCCGGTTACACGGGTGATCGAATCCACGCTCGGCCGGTTCCTCTTCAACGAGATTCTTCCGCAGGATCTTGGATTTGTGGACCGCAGTGACCCCGAAAACGAGCTCAAGCTTGAGGTTGATTTCCTGGTAAAGAAAAAGCAGCTGAAGCAGATCCTTGAGAAGGTTATCAATACCCACGGGGCAACGAGAACGGCTGAGGTGCTTGACGCCATTAAGGCAACCGGGTATAAATACTCGACGAAAGCAGCAATGACCGTTTCGATTTCCGACATGACGGTTCCGCCGCAGAAGCCTGAGATGATCAACGCTGCTCAGGACAGGGTGGACAGGATCACCAGGAACTACAAGCGAGGCCTGATCACCGAGTCGGAGCGTTACAAGGAAGTTGTTGAGACATGGAAGCAGACCGATGATGACCTCACCAAGGCACTGCTTTCCGGCCTCGATGCATACAATAATATTTTCATGATGGCGGACTCGGGAGCCCGTGGTTCCGACAAGCAGATTAAACAGCTTGCCGGTATGCGAGGCCTGATGGCGGATACCACCGGCCATACGATCGAGCTGCCGATCAAGTCGAATTTCCGTGAAGGTCTGGATGTTCTGGAATACTTCATGTCGGCACACGGAGCCCGGAAGGGTATGTCCGATACCGCTCTCCGTACCGCTGACTCCGGATACCTTACCAGGCGTCTGGTCGATGTTTCCCAGGAGCAGATCATCCGTGAGACGGACTGCTGTGAAAACCGCGATGAGATTTCCGGTATGTGGGTAAGCACCTTCAGCGACGGAAAAGAGGTTATCGAGAGCCTTCAGGAGCGTATCACCGGGCGTTATTCGTGCAACACTATTACGAACAGGAACGGTGATGTGATCGTAAAGAGAAACCACATGATTACTCCCGCGAGAGCGGCCCGGATCATGCAGGAAGGTGTGGATGAGAACGGTGAACCTGTCGAGAAGGTGAAAATCCGTACAATCCTGACCTGCAAGTGCAAGATCGGTATCTGCGCGAAGTGCTACGGAGCCAACATGGCTACCGGCGAGCCGGTGCAGGTCGGAGAGTCTGTCGGTATTATCGCGGCGCAGTCGATCGGCGAGCCCGGTACCCAGCTTACCATGCGTACCTTCCACAGCGGCGGTGTTGCCGGCGGTGATATCACCCAGGGTCTTCCCCGTGTCGAGGAGCTTTTTGAAGCGCGTAAGCCGAAGGGTCTTGCGATCATCACAGAGATCAAGGGTTACGCAGCCCTCAATGATACCAAGAAGAAGCGTGAAGTGATCGTGACGGATCCCGAAACCGGCGATTCCAAGACATACCTGATTCCTTACAGCTCCAGGCTGAAGGAGGTTGACGGCAAGTTCCTTGAGGCCGGCGATGAGATTACCGAAGGATCCATCAATCCTCATGATATTCTGAGGATCAAGGGTGTGCGTGCCGTTCAGGATTATATGCTCCGTGAAGTACAGAGGGTTTACCGGCTTCAGGGTGTTGAGATCAACGACAAACATATCGAGGTTATCGTGCGCCGTATGCTGAAGAAGATCCGGATTGAAGAAGCCGGAGATTCCGAGTTCCTTCCGGGCACCCACGTGGATGTCCTTGAATTTGAGGATATCAATGAGGAGCTGGTTCGTGAAGGCAAAGAGCCGGCTGTTGGAACGCAGGTGCTGCTCGGTATCACCAAGGCATCTCTTGCGACAGATTCGTTCCTGTCGGCAGCATCCTTCCAGGAGACAACGAAGGTGCTGACTGAGGCAGCGATCAAGGGCAAGGTGGATCACCTGATCGGCCTGAAAGAGAATGTGTGTATCGGTAAGCTGATTCCGGCAGGAACCGGCCTGAAGAGATACAGCAGGATCAAGCTGGACACAGGCGAAGAGCAGGATATGGATTTTGAGGACGACTTTATCGAGGAGGATGAACCTCTTATGCTCATGGATGAGGAGCAGGATTCCGCCGATTATGTGGGCGATGATGAGGAAATTCCGGATGTCCCCGATGACGAAATGGAAGCAGAGGAAGACGACGCAGAGGACAAGACGGACAGCAATCCGTAAATCATTTTCAGGATGCAATATCCGTCCGCCGCGCCGGATCATAACATGAGAGGAACGTACCGCACATGGAAGATTTTATTTTCCGCGTGCGGACGTTTTTTTACAGGGCATATTGAGAGTACAAAAGTTATAAAGGCTTGTGCTATGATATATTACAACGCCGCTGAAAGGAGGGATGCGTATGGAACCGATCATAAGCCGAACGAATCACGGAGCGCAGTCCGGCATGATGAACCGTGAGCTTCCGGTTTCCCCATGGGCAGAGTGGACCATCACCGAAAAAATCGGGGAGGGTGCTTACGGAACCGTATACAAAGCGATGCGTTCGGAACAGGGACATACCATCTTCTCCGCCATAAAGGTGATCAGCATCCCTGAATCCCGGGAGGAGCTGAATACGATCCTTCAGGAAACGGGGGATGAACAGTCCGCCAGGATGTATTTCGGAAATGTCTGCCAGGACTGTCTGGAAGAGATCAGCATGATGGAATATTTCCGCGGGAACTCCCACATCGTCTCGGTGGAAGATTATAAGGTGACGGAATACCTGGATGAAATCGGGTGGGACATCTTTATCCGGATGGAATATCTGACCAGCTTTCCGGATTATTCCGCCGGAAAAAGCTTTGACAGGGATGAAATTTTGAAGCTGGGCATGGATATCTGCAGGGCGCTTCAGTATCTTGGCAGGCAGCAGATTGTCCACCGCGATGTAAAGCCCGACAATATTTTTGTCTCCCGCTTCGGTGATTACAAGCTGGGGGATTTTGGAATTGCAAGAAAGCTGGAGCGTTCCCTGGGAGAGCTTTCCAGGAAGGGAACAGAAAGCTATATGGCGCCGGAAATCTACCGCGGCGATGCGTATGATGCCAGGGCGGATATCTATTCCCTGGGAATTGTGCTGTACCGAATGCTGAACCGCAACCGGCTTCCGCTGATCAATCCCGGCAAGCAGCTGATCACTTATCATGACAAGGAGGAAGCTGTTTTAAAGAGAATGTCCGGAGAGCCGATTCCGCCCCCGTCGGAGGCGGACCGTACAGCAGCATCCATTATTCTGAAAGCATGCGCCTATGCTCCGGAGGACAGGTATCAGACTCCGGAGGAAATGCTGAGGGACCTTGTACTTGCGTCACAGGGCCTGGAGGCTGATCAGAGATACAGCTTTGAACCGGTGAAGACCGCGCAGGATCAGGAACCGGAGCCGGTGCAGGTATCCCGCGGCCAGGAGAAAAAGCCGGAGGTGATCCCGGGGCAGGAACCGGTTCCTGAGCGGGAAATGATCCAAAAGCAGAAGGCGGAAGAGGCTCCACCGGCAAAAAAAAGCAGAAGGAAGCACAGGAAAAAATCCCGCAGGCTCCGCATACTTCTTCCGGCTGCCGCAGCGGCAGTTGCTGTTGCCGCGTTTATTCTTGCGGGTTTTTATCTGCGTAAAATGCTGGTTGATACTGTGCGGGAGCAGACAGCCCAGATGCTTTTGTCCATTCAGGCCCGCAGCGAGGTGCCATCGGAGGAGACCGGACAGGATTTTGCATCTTCCATTGAGCTGATCAGCGAGCGGGCGACGACCATTGTCTCCGAGCTGCCGGATTATACCGTGACGGGTACAGAAGGCAGGGTGCTGAAATACTATAATGATGATGAAGAGCTTCGCAAGGTTCTGGTTTATCCGGAAGAATCCGCCGAAGGCGTCTATGAGGAATACTTTTACTGGAACGGCGAACTGTTCTTTGCTTATATCTGGGATTCATCCGGCGAGGAAATGTACTACTACCGCGACGGCATCCTGATTCGATGGATTGATTTGGATGGAAATGTTCATGACAATGAGCAGGAGAACGAGGAATACATAGAACGCGGCGATAAATACTGGATTAATTCGATTCTTCGGAGAGAGTGATTATGGTCTACAATATTGAATACGCATATGCTTCGAATATCGGTAAAGTCCGCAGAAATCATGAAGATAACTTCTGGTGTGACGGAAACTTCCTTCCATATGTAAACAGGGGCCTTGACGGAATAAAAACAGGACTTGTATCCGGGGAATCTGTTCCTGCTTTTGCAGTGTTTGACGGGATGGGCGGCGAGAGCTGCGGAGAGATCGCCTCCGGTCTTGCGGCGGAGGTGTTCGATGAATATTATTCCGCGCATAAGGAGGAATTTTCCGGGGATCCGAAGCACTTTATTGAGGAACTCAGCCATGAGATGAACCGGAGAGTATGCGAATATGCTCACGTAAACAGCATTGGCTCCATGGGAAGCACGTCAGCCATGGCACTCTTCGGGAACACATGGTTTGCGGTTTCCAACCTTGGAGACAGCAGAATCTATATGTGCCGGGGCGGAGAGCTTCGGCAGCTGTCGACAGATCATGTATTCGGAGGGGGAGCCTATCGGAAAGCTCCGCTGATTCAGTATCTGGGTCTGGAAGAAACAGATGCCGCTCTGACGCCTTCCTTTTTAAAAGGTGATCTGGAACCCGGACTTCGGCTTCTGCTGTGTTCGGATGGTGTAACCGATATGATAGATGACGCGAAGCTGAGAGAACTGCTCTCCGGAGAGGAGAACGCTGAAGAGACAGCCGGCGTGATTCTTGAAACGGCGCTGGACAACGGCGGGAGAGACAACACCACCTTGATTCTGGTTGAGGTGAGAGCAGAAAACACTTCGGAGACAGACGCCGGACAGGGAGCAGCGGGCACGCAGGCCGGTTTCCGGGGATGGCTGAAAAATCTCTTTCGAAAGAAGGTGATCCACAGTGAATAACAGGATGCAGGACCTTGATTTTGAACAGAACGTGGCGTTTGATTCGGTGCAGGATCATGAATTCACCCGCAAAGCAGCGCAGCGGTTCCGTCAGGTGGTCAGCCTCGACACGTTCGAGGACGAAGATGCAGATGTGATTTTCCACTATTTATATAAGGAAATGGAGCTGGTCTCATTCGGGGATCATCTGAAACGGTACATTTATGAAAGAGCAGGCCTTCCGGAGCCTTTTCGCGAAGTGCCGCAGGAGGTGTACCGGGAAATCGTGGTGGATTCCTTCCGTGAGACATATACACCAAAATCCATGACACCGACCACGGCCAGGATTTCATCCCTGGTGAATAACTGGCTGACGCAGGCATCGGTAAAGCGGGAGACGGTTTTCCTGCTCGGATTCGGGCTGAAAATGAGTGTGGATGATGTTTCGGATTTTCTCATCCGCGTGCTGAAGGAGCAGGATTTTGACCTGCATAATCCGGATGAGACGATCTTTTATTACTGCTTTGTGCATGGGCTGGGGTATTCAAAGGCGGATGAATACCGGCGGATTTACGAAAGCCTGTCCCCCGACTCTTCAAAAGGACCCTGCCCGGGCCGGAAAGAGCTGGATACGGAGGAACAGCTCCTTGCTTATCTTGCATGGCTGAAGGCCGGATATGATGATCCGCTTTCGGAGAAGAGCTGCGCATTCCGGGAATTCATGAAGCTTTATGACCGGGGAAGAGAAATCGTGGCCGGGCTGTACCAGAAGGACGAGGAGGAACAGAAGAGCGGCGTGGTCTGGAAACCGGATCAGATCACTCCGTCCGATATGGAAAAAGTAATCTGCAGCGGTATTCCGATCAACAGTATGGGAAATCTCAAAAAGATTTCAGCTTCGATCCTGGCCAAACATTTCAGCCAGAAGCGGTTCAGCCGCCAGAGAATCACAAACATTCTGAATCATAAGTTTCCGGTAGAACGTTTTGACCTGATTACGCTTCAGTTTTTTATCATATCCCAGGAAATGGAGGATGAGGATCCGTTCAACCGGTACCGCGAGTTTCTGAACCGGATTCAGGAAATTCTGAAGAAATGCGGGATGGGAGAAATATACATTGTAAATCCATACGAATGCTTTATTCTGATGTGTCTCCTTACAGACTGTCCGATGGCGGTTTTTTCGGAGATCTGGGAAATGTCATACCTTGAACAGTGAAATAAAACGGGGGCGGCTCTTTTGGAACCGTCCCCGTTTTTCGTGATAATGCCGGATAGAGGAGAGCTTCTTCTCTATCTGTTTTCAGCTGTTGAAATAGTTGTAGATGGCGAGGCTGCTGGAAGCGATCGCGGTCTGGGCATATCCGGCTGCGGAAAGATGTTCGGACATGAAGACAATGACACAGTCGGTTTTGCCGGTATCATATATGATCCCCGCGTCATTCTCGACATCGCCGAGTTCCCCGGTTTTGTTTGCTACCAATACGCCTGCAGGCATCTGCGCGGGAATCTTGCCGCGCTTTGTCTGTGCCTTCAGATGATCGAACATTTCATTGCAGTGCTGCAGCGTGGAGTCCTGTTTCGTACCATTGCAGACTTCGTAGATCTCGCGGAGAAAGTGTCCGCAGTCTGCGACTGTCGTATAATTGTCATCGACATCGTTTGGAGCGAGAAGAAGCCGCCCCATGTGCGTCCCGCTGTAGCCGTGTTCCTTGCAGAAAGCGTCTACGGCAGCCCTGCCGGCAGTGCTGTCGCCTCCGCCCAGATAGGTGGTCAGTTTGTTGGCCGCATCATTGTCGCTGACGATGATCATAGGGTGAATCAGGCTTTCCAGAGCTTCGGCTCCGTAGGCGGCAGAAAGCTCATCGTATTTTTCGTAGACGGCGCCCATGATAAAAAGCTTGATCAGGCTGGCAGACTGCATGGGGGAATCCCCGAAAGAGCCTTCGGTTCCCTCGGCCAGATTGCATACATAGCAGCCCCAGTTTCCGTTTCCGGCAGGCAGGTTCGCCTGAATCTGGTTCATCAGGTCGTCCAGAGAGGTGTCCTTAACCTGGCTGAAGGTGGAAGTGGACTCTCCGCTCGGAGGCTTCAGCGCGCCCGCGTCACTGGAGGCTTCCGGATTAATTTCCGCACCGGCCTGATTCGTGAGCACACCGTCGACCATCTGGCCGTTCCCCTCAGGCTGAGTCTGGTCGGCTCCGTCGGAACCAAAGATGGCTTCCTTCAGATCAGATACGCTCTGGTCCAGGCTCGCGAACTGGGATATCATTGCAGTCTGATATTCTTTGGCCTCGGCAGCAGCGTTCTTCATCTCTGTCACTTCTCCCGTAAGAGAGCGAACCTTCTGCAATGTCGTAAATGTCACTCCGCCCAGACCGATTACAGCTCCCGAAAGAGCGATGGCCAGAGCAGTGAAGAGCCTCCGCGGCTTCTGATTTCTCTTCATTATTATATACCCTCCCTTGATATTCATATGGAAAAAATTTCCTTCCTATTAGGAATGTTCAGAACCCATTCATTTATTATAGATAACCTTCCTGAAAAAAGCAACTACTGAAAAAATACTTGACACGCGATACCCCGCACTGTATAATGATCTGGCGTGTTCACCAATAACGCTTTTTTTGGTGCGCAAAAATGATAATAATAGCAGCCGAGTAAACCATGGTAGTTTTAACCGGGAGGTGAAAAGGAATGCCAACATTTAACCAGTTAGTGAAGCAGGGACGTCAGTCCTCAGTAAAGAAATCCACAGCTCCGGCTCTTCAGAGAACCTATAACTCCCTGAGGAAAAAAGCAGTTGCGCAGTCCGCACCCCAGAAACGTGGAGTGTGTACAGCCGTTAAGACCGCTACTCCTAAAAAGCCGAATTCAGCTCTTAGGAAGATCGCCAGAGTCCGTCTTTCCAACGGAATCGAAGTAACAAGCTATATTCCGGGTGAAGGCCACAACCTTCAGGAGCACAGCGTTGTTCTGATCCGCGGCGGAAGAGTTAAGGATCTGCCTGGTACCAGATATCATATTATCAGAGGTACACTCGACACCGCAGGTGTTGCGAACAGACGCCAGGCCCGTTCCAAATACGGCGCCAAGAGGCCGAAGGTTAAAAAATAATCATTGACTCTTTTCCGCATATGCGGAAATCAACATTAACAGTTTGATATATCACAAGTTTCACTTTTGTCTGTAAATTTGTACGGGTATTCCATATTCCCCTGACGGCTGCGGGTTAAATAGAGGCTTTACCAGTGCGAACACAGTAGCTGATGTGAGTACCGATGATATAATCCTGATGATTAAGGAGGGAAGTAACGTGCCGCGTAAAGGACATACTCAGAAAAGAGACATTCTGGCTGATCCTGTATACAATAACAAAGTGGTCACCAAGCTTATCAACAACATCATGCTGGATGGTAAGAAGGGTATCGCTCAGAAGATTGTTTACGGCGCATTCGCCAGAGTAGAACAGAAGTCGGGCAAACCGGCTGTTGAAGCGTTCGAGGAGGCAATGAACAACATCATGCCGGTTCTCGAAGTAAAAGCAAGACGTATCGGTGGTGCAACCTATCAGGTACCGATCGAGGTAAGGGCTGAGAGGCGTCAGGCACTGGCTCTTCGCTGGCTCACCATGTTCTCCCGCAAGAGAGGCGAGAAGACAATGGAAGAGAGACTCGCGAACGAGATTCTGGATGCTATGAACAACACCGGGTCTTCTGTAAAGAGAAAAGAAGATATGCACAAGATGGCAGAGGCGAACAAGGCATTTGCTCATTATCGCTTCTGACAGTAAGGGGGAAATCTATTGGCTGGAACAGAAGGAAGAGAGTATCCATTAGAGAGAACCAGAAACATTGGGATTATGGCTCATATCGATGCGGGTAAAACAACTCTTACTGAACGAATCCTTTATTATACAGGCGTCAACTATAAGATCGGTGACACGCATGAAGGAACTGCAACCATGGACTGGATGGAGCAGGAGCAGGAGCGTGGAATCACGATCACTTCCGCTGCCACCACCTGCCACTGGACACTGCAGGAGGGAAACCAGAATAAGCCGGGAGCTTTGGAACACCGTATCAATATCATTGATACCCCGGGCCATGTTGACTTTACAGTAGAGGTGGAACGTTCCCTTCGCGTACTTGACGGCGCTGTAGGCGTTTTCTGTGCAAAGGGCGGTGTTGAGCCACAGTCTGAAAACGTATGGCGTCAGGCTGACACCTATAATGTACCGCGTATGGCATTCATCAACAAGATGGATATCCTCGGAGCAAACTTCTATGGAGCGGTGGACCAGATCAGGACCCGCCTTGGAAAGAACGCGATCTGCGTACAGCTTCCGATCGGAAAAGAGGACAGCTTCAAGGGAATTATCGATCTGTTTGAGATGAAGGCATACCTTTACAACGACGATAAAGGCGAGGATGTTGTTATCACAGATATCCCCGAGGATATGGCTGAGGACGCAGAGCTTTATCACACAGAGATGATTGAAAAGATCTGCGAGCTTGATGATGATCTTATGATGGATTATCTGGAAGGTGAGGAGCCGGATGTTGACCGGCTGAAGGCAGCCCTTCGCAAGGGAACCTGTGAGTGTACCGCAATCCCGGTATGCTGCGGCTCCGCTTATCGCAACAAAGGTGTTCAGAAGATGCTGGACGCAGTCATCGAGTACATGCCTGCTCCTACGGATATCCCTCCCATCGAGGGCGTGGATGCCGACGGCAATGAAGTAGTAAGGCATTCTTCCGATGAGGAACCGTTCTCCGCTCTCGCATTTAAGATTATGACAGATCCGTTTGTCGGCAAGCTTGCATATTTCCGCGTTTATTCCGGAACCATGAACTCAGGATCCTATGTGCTGAACGCTACCAAGAATAAAAAAGAGCGTGTAGGCCGTATCCTGCAGATGCATGCCAACAAGCGAATGGAACTTTCAAAAGTATACTCCGGTGATATCGCTGCAGCGATCGGTTTCAAGTTCACCACAACAGGTGATACGATCTGCGACGAAGAGCATCCGGTAATCCTGGAATCCATGGAGTTTCCGGAACCGGTTATCGAGCTTGCGATTGAGCCGAAGACAAAGGCCGGGCAGGGCAAGCTGGGCGAGGCTCTTGCAAAGCTTGCGGAAGAAGACCCGACATTCCGTGCACATACGGATAAAGAGACCGGACAGACGATCATTGCCGGTATGGGCGAGCTCCATCTGGAGATCATCGTGGACCGTCTCTTAAGAGAATTCAAGGTAGAAGCAAATGTCGGCGCTCCGCAGGTTGCCTACAAAGAGACAATCACCAAGGAAGTCGACGTTGACAGCAAGTACGCGAAGCAGTCGGGCGGCCGCGGACAGTACGGCCACTGCAAAGTCAAATTTGCTCCGATGGACGCGAACGGCGAGGAGCTCTACAAGTTTGAATCCACAGTTGTCGGCGGTGCGATTCCGAAGGAATACATCCCGGCAGTCGGCGAAGGTATTGAAGAGGCTATGAAGGCCGGTGTCCTTGGCGGATATCCGGTGGTCGGAATCTCGGCAAATGTGTACGATGGTTCCTACCATGAGGTCGACTCCTCCGAGATGGCGTTCCATATCGCAGGTTCCCTTGCTTTCAAGGATGCGATGAAGAAAGCCGCGCCGATTCTTCTTGAGCCGATCATGAAGGTCGAAGTCACGACACCTGAGGATTACATGGGAGATGTCATCGGTGACATCAATTCCCGCCGCGGCCGTATCGAAGGTATGGATGATATCGGCGGAGGCAAGATGATCAGAGGCTTTGTGCCGCTTTCCGAAATGTTCGGATACGCGACGGATCTCCGTTCGAGAACCCAGGGACGCGGAAATTACTCCATGTTCTTTGAGAAATACGAGCCTGTTCCGAAATCTGTCGCAGATAAAGTTCTGCATACACAGGACTGATCATAATTGCTCAGAGCAGGGCGAAGCACCTGCTGCTGAACGCACTCAAAGACGTGACAACTGATGTATGATTACAGACTGCAGAGAAAACGGGGGATTATGTCTGCCGTGCAGTTCTGAAGAAATTACTTGCAAATATTCCTGCTATGCAATATAATCAGGAATAGCAGGTCTGAGACCGAAACCAAAAGCCCCGTGTGCGGGCAAATTTCAAGGAGGAAATTTTAAAATGGCAAAAGCTAAGTTTGAGAGAACAAAACCGCATTGTAACATTGGTACCATCGGCCACGTAGACCATGGTAAAACTACACTGACAGCAGCTATTACAAAGGTTCTGGCTGAGAGAGTTGCCGGAAACGTTGTAACAGATTTCGATAAGATTGACAAGGCTCCGGAAGAGAGAGAGCGTGGTATCACAATCTCCACCGCACACGTAGAGTATGAGACCGAGAAGAGACACTATGCACACGTTGACTGCCCAGGCCACGCTGACTATGTAAAGAACATGATCACTGGTGCTGCTCAGATGGACGGCGCTATCCTCGTTGTTGCTG
>CAMOXX010000038.1 GCA_946629475.1 uncultured Blautia sp.
GTCATTGGGAACAGTTTTCTCTGAATCATCTTTTTGGACGTAAAGAAATGTGATTTTCACATTCTTTACGTCTGCGCAATACTATCGGTTGCCTTCGCGGACGTAAATCTCGCGACAACAACAAATCTTTACGTCCCGCGCACAGCCTGCTTCATCCGCATGACAGAGCACGCCCCAAGTCTTTTCAACCAGCAGCAAGCAAGCTTGCGCAGGCTCAGGACTTGGGGCGCTGTAATTATAAAACAATCATTTGGTGTTGGTATTCATGCACAAATGGCCGGCCTGTTTTCAGGCTTTTCACAGCTTCATAAAGGTTGGAAGCGTTCACTGTCAGTTCATAGTCAGTCAGCACAGAAGGTGAAAGCGAAGTACAGCCGGATGGACGCGATATCAGCGGGATCCGGCTTTTTTTATGGATTTCGGACAGTAGGTAAGAGGAATCCTTTCGAAATCCAAGGATTCTTGCATAGCCGGCGTTATGTCGAATCTCTTTGATGCCGAGCAGGATATGAATCAGGGAGCGCTGTACTCTGGTGTAAGTGTAGTTTTTCGTTTTTACTTCAGCCGCGAACGATTCAAACCCTGCGAATCGATTCCGAAACTGCAGGATTCGTTTTCCGAGCTCAGGGGTTACATCCTGGTACTCCGAGATTCCCGGCCAGTTCTCCTTCAGAAGCTGGTAAAAAAGGATCTGGTCAAAATCCTCGGGAAAGATAAGCCACCCTTCCGAGGCGGCAGAGACAAGCTTCGGAGAAAGACTATCCGGAAGCACCTGCGGCTGATTCCACGAGAGTCCTTCCGGAGGCACCTGTTCCGGTAAGAGATCAACCGGAAGCACCTGCGGCTGATTCAATGAGAGTCCTTCCGGCACCACCTGCTCCGGGGTGAAATCCGCTTTACCTTTCGAGATTCCATAAAGCACTTTCCGCAGGGCAGCAGCGGAGGAGAAGCCGCAGGACAGTATTTCCTCCGAGTGATATCCGCTTCCTTCCCGGTGCAGCGGGCAGGGGGTAATGGTGCTGCCGAGCTTTAAAATGCTGCGGCAGTACTCGACTCCGAGGATATTGTTCGGTTCTGAGAGAAGAGAGGCCTCTTTTTCGAAACCCTGCTCCTTCATTGCGGAAGCCCGGGCGTCGGGAAATGACATTCCGGCGGAGAGCGCTGTTTTGAGGGCTTCCCTGTATGCCGGAGGTTCAGTGTTCAAAAATGAAGCTGTCCTGAGAAATGAGGACGGATCAGGATTTTCATCCTCACATCCGAAGCACAGGCAGTCGACAATACCGAGAGCGTCGAGTAATGACACGGCGCCGGATGCGAAAAACTCTGCCGAGCCGACTGCATTGGCAGCCGGAATTTCAAGGACGAGGTCAGCTCCTGCCGAAAGGGCGGCTCTCGTCCTTTCGTATTTGTCAAGGACTGCGGGTGCCCCTCTCTGGACAAAGTCGCCGCTCATACAGACGACAATATAGCCGGCTCCGAGCGTTTCCCTCACATATTTCAGCTGATATGCATGACCTGTGTGAAATGGATTGTATTCCGCGATGATTCCGCAAACCTTCATACCTTTGCAAAGCCTCCAGGTTCGTTCCTTTTTGCCCGCCATTCGGATTCCATGGGGCCCCTGCCCCATTACATCCTCATGCCGGGGCACGCCCCAAATCCTCCCACCCACGTGCAGGCAAGCCTGCGTGGGTGGGAGGACTTTGGGCGTTGTAAGATTACGGATTGTTCCGCACTGCGTGCTCACACAATCCTGCCCGCCATTCGGATTCCATGGGGCCCCTGCCCCATTTCATCCTCATGTCGGGGCACGCCCCAAATCCTCCCACCCACGTGCAGGCAAGCCTGCGTGGGTGGAAGGACTTTGGGCGTTGTAATCATCATATCATTAAAAAACTTGAAATACAACATTGGGCGCGCTATAATAAACAGGTGTATTAAATATGAAGAGTCCTGCGGGACAAGCCTGAAAAAACAAGCCGGCTGATTCATGAAAGGAGCAGATAAGTCATGGGATTCATTGATGTACTGAAACAAAGAGCAAAGGCAAATGTGAAAACGATCGTTCTTCCGGAGACCGAGGATAAAAGAACGCTGGAAGCTGCCGATAAGATCCTGAAAGAGGGTATCGCAAAGCTGGTCCTGATCGGCAATGAGGAAGAAGTAAAAAAGAGTGCTGCGGAGAGCGGACTGGATATTTCCGGCGCAAAGATCGTCGATCCGGCCACCTGTGAGAAGACTGCTGCCTACATCGACAAGCTTGTCGAGCTGAGACAGAAAAAGGGCATGACTCCCGAGCAGGCAAAGGAGATTCTTCTGAACCAGTACCTGTATTATGGCGTTATGATGGTAAAGATGGGCGATGCCGACGGTATGGTTTCGGGCGCCTGCCATTCTACAGCTGACACGCTGCGTCCCTGCCTCCAGATCCTGAAAACAGCTCCGGGAACCAAGCTTGTTTCCGCATTCTTCCTGATCGTTGTTCCGGACTGCGAGTATGGCGCAAACGGTGCTTTCGTATTTGGCGATTCCGGTCTTGTACAGGATCCGAATCCCGAAGAGCTGGCTGCGATCGCGAAATCCTCAGCCGAGTCCTTCCGCCTTCTCGTTCAGGAAGAGCCGGTTGTCGCAATGCTTTCTCATTCCACCAAGGGAAGCGCAAAGCACGCGCTGGTCGACAAGGTTATCGAGGCGACAGCTATTGCCAAGGAACAGTATCCGGAGCTGAAGCTCGACGGAGAATTCCAGCTTGACGCGGCGATCGTTCCGAGCGTAGGTGCTTCCAAGGCTCCGGGCAGTGATGTGGCAGGCAAGGCCAACGTCCTGATCTTCCCGAACCTGGATGCAGGCAACATCGGCTATAAGCTGGCTCAGCGTCTTGCAAAGGCAGAGGCTTACGGCCCTATAACACAGGGTATTGCCGCTCCGGTTAACGACCTTTCCCGCGGATGCTCCGCAGATGATATCGTAGGTGTAGTTGCCATCACAGCCGTACAGGCTCAGGCGAAGTAATATTGCTAAATAGGAGAACAAAAAATGAATGTACTTGTAATTAACTGCGGAAGCTCTTCACTCAAATATCAGCTGATCGATTCCGATACAGAAAACGTTCTTGCAAAAGGTCTCTGCGAGAGAATCGGCATCGACGGAAGGCTTGTATACCAGAAGGCCGGATGCGATAAGGAAATCACCGAGGCTCCGATGCCTACTCATAAAGAAGCGATCCAGCTGGTTCTGGATGCCCTGACAAACGAAAAAACAGGGGCGATCAAGAGCCTGAAGGAAGTGGACGCGATCGGCCACCGCGTTGTACACGGCGGCGAAAAATTTGCCTCCTCCGCACTTGTGACCGATGAGATGATCAAGGCAGTGGAAGAGTGCAGCGAGCTCGCGCCGCTCCACAATCCCGCAAACCTGATCGGCATCCGTGTCTGCGCCGAGCTTATGCCGGGCGTACCGCAGGTCGGTGTGTTTGACACAGCTTTCCATCAGACAATGCCGCCGAAGGCTTATCTGTACGGCCTTCCGATCAAATACTACAAGGACTATAAAGTCAGAAGATACGGCTTCCACGGAACCAGCCACAGCTATGTTTCCAAACGTGCAGTGGAATTCCTGGGACTTGATCCGGAAAACTCCAAAGTGATCGTATGCCACCTTGGAAACGGCTCTTCCATCAGCGCGGTTGTAAACGGCAAGTGCATCGACACAACCATGGGCCTTACCCCGCTGGAAGGACTTGTAATGGGAACCCGTTCCGGCAATATCGACCCGGCGATCATGGAGTATGTTGCAAAGAAGGAAAACCTGGATCTGTCGGGCATCATGAACGTGCTCAACAAGAAATCCGGCCTTCTGGGCATGTCCGGCGGTGTATCCAGCGACATGCGCGACCTTGAGGCGGCAGCAGAGGATAACAATAAGGACGCAAAGAACGCTCTGGATGTTCTGGCCTACGATGTAATCAAATTTGTAGGCGGATATGTTGCAGCGATGAACGGCGTTGACGCCATCGTTTTTACCGCCGGAATCGGCGAGAACGACGGCAAGGTCCGCGCGTCTGTAGTAAAGAACCTTGGGTACCTCGGTGTCACGCTTGACAAGGAAGCAAACAAGAAGAGAGGCGAGGAGGTTGTGATCTCCACTCCGGATTCCAAGGTCAAAGTTGCCGTGATCCCGACAAATGAGGAACTGGCGATCTGCCGCGATACAGTCGCTCTGGTTTCTGGCAAAAAATGATCGTTTTTTTCGTTGACAAACCCTGACCGGATATGTATAATGGGTTGAGTGTGGATAGGAGCAGATTATGCGGATTCATTTGGCAGAGATTTCCGAATGTGACGGAAGGACGGAGCATTACACCCTACCTTTTGAAATGACGGAGCTCTACTATCAGGGAAAGTCATACCCGGTCAGTGCCGTCAGACCGATTTCGATCACGGCGGAAAACACCGGCAATCACGTCCTTAAAATTTACGGCGAAGCAGGCGTTGCTGTCAATCTGCCCTGTGACCGGTGCCTTGAGGATGTCTGTACGGACATTTCGGTTACCTTCGATACCGAGATCGATTTCAAGCAGACAGGGGAGGACCGGATCAGGGACCTCGATGAGAGCAGTTATCTGAGCGGTACGGATCTTGACGTGGATCGTATGGTCTATCTTGAATTGCTGATGAACTGGCCACACAAGGTTCTCTGCAGGGAAGACTGCAAAGGCCTCTGCATGAATTGCGGGAGGAATCTCAATTTTGGCGACTGCGGCTGCTTAGAGGAGCCAAAGGATCCCCGCATGGCGGTGATCAGCGATATATTCAGTAAATTTAAGGAGGTGTAGATATGTCCATTTGCCCAAAAAATAAAACTTCCAAAGCAAGACGCGATAAAAGAAGAGCTCAGTGGAAAATGAGCGCTCCGAATCTTGTAAAATGCAGCAAATGCGGTGCTCTTATGATGCCGCACAGAGTATGCAAGGCATGCGGAAGCTATAACAAAAAAGAGATCATCAAAATCGAAGATTGATGGGGAAATTTGAGGCATAACAATTAGGTTACTGCTGATTTAACGGGGGGCGTTGCAGGATGCAAGGTCCCTCTTTCCATTCTGGTGTGAAATGATGGTAAAAAATCCGATGACGACCCTGGTGTATCTGGAGAAGGACGGATGCTATCTGATGCTCCACAGGGTGTCAAAGAAAAATGATGTGAATAAAGACAAATGGATCGGGGTCGGCGGACATTTCGAAGAGGGGGAGAGCCCTGAGGAATGCGCTGTGCGGGAGATTTTCGAGGAGACAGGCCTCAGGGCTTCGGCCCTCAGATTCCGCGCTCTTGTGACCTTTACACAGGAGGGGTACGGCACGGAGTACATGTGTCTCTATACGTCCGATTCCTTTACGGGCACCCTGAAGGAGTGCGACGAAGGAATCCTTGAATGGGTTCCGAAGGATAAAATAAGAGCCCTGAATCTCTGGGAGGGTGATCTCATCTTCCTCGACCTGATCAGCAGTGACGCACCTTTCTTTTCACTGAAGCTGGTGTACAGCGGTGATCAGCTTACGGAGGCTGTCCTGGACGGCAGGCCTCTCAGCTCCTGACAGGAGGGGCATGGCAATATTCATTGGAAGGGGGACAATCTCCCTATGGAGGAATCATTATGGCAGAAATGGTAACAGTGGTGCTGGATGCGATGGGCGGCGACTACGCACCCCATGAGCCGGTACTTGCGGCGGTTGAGGCCGTAAAGGAGAGGGATGATATCCGTGTGATCCTCGTCGGACGGGAAGAACTGATCCGTGAGGAACTGAAAAAGTACAGCGATATTCCGAAAAACCGGATCCGGATCGAAAACGCGACGGAAGTGATCGAGATGGCGGAGCCGCCGGTCATGGCAATCCGCGGCAAAAAGGATTCGTCCATTGTGGTAGGGCTCAATAAGGTCCGGCATGGCGAAGCGGACGCGTTTGTTTCCTCCGGCAGCACCGGCGCTGTGCTGGTCGGCGGACAGGTGATTGTCGGCAGGATCAAGGGAGTGGAACGTCCTCCTCTGGCCCCGCTTATCCCGACCACAAAGGGAGTTTCGCTTCTGGTTGACTGCGGAGCGAACGTGGATGCCAGACCGTCCCACCTTGTGCAGTTTGCAAAGATGGGTTCCATTTATATGAAAAATATTGTCGGAGTGGAAAACCCCAGAGTCGCGATCGTGAATATCGGCGCGGAGGAGGAAAAGGGGAACGCTCTGGTGAAGGAAACATTCCCGCTCTTAAAGGAATGCAGCGACATCAACTTTATCGGCAGCATTGAAGCCCGCGACATCCTCGAGGGCGGCGCGGACGTCATTGTATGCGAAGCGTTTACAGGGAACATTATTATCAAGCTTATTGAGGGAGTAGCGAAGACGCTGGTCGGGGAAATCAAAAAAGGCATGATGACCAGCGTGAAGAGTAAAGTGGGCGGCCTCCTGGTCAAGCCTGCCCTGAAAAAGACACTTGCCAGATTCGACGCCTCGGAGCACGGCGGAGCGCCTCTTCTGGGCCTGAAGGGGCTTGTGGTCAAAACCCACGGCAGCGCAAAGGCAAAGGAGATCAAACACGGCATTTTCCAGTGCGCCGAGTTTAAACAGCAGCGGATCAATGAACAGATCGCGGAGAATCTTCATATTTAAGGAGGTAGAAGATGGAGTTCGAAAAGATCAGGAGGCTGCTGTCAGAGCTGTTGAAAATCGATCCTTCAGCCATCACGGAGGAGTCCTTCCTCGTTGATGACCTTGGGGCTGACTCGCTTGATCTGTTTCAGCTTATCATGCGTCTGGAGGAGGAATACTGTGTTGAAACCGACGACCGCCTTCTTGAGGATATTTTTACGGTAGGGGATGTAGTGAAAGCCCTGCGTGAGCTGACGGACTCCGGGAAAACACCGGAAAATCCTGTGAAAAGAGGAAATCTAAAGCATGTCACAATTTGAGAAGCTTGAAAAAACCATCGGATACCGGTTCCGCGACAAGAACCTGCTTCGTCAGGCGATGATTCACAGCTCTTATGCAAATGAGAAAAAGCTGGGGCATCTGGGCTGCAACGAACGCCTGGAGTTTCTGGGAGATTCGGTTCTGGAGCTGGTGAGCAGCGCTTTTCTGTACCGGGAATTCCCGGAAAAACCGGAGGGGGAACTCACGAAGCTGCGGGCCAGCCTGGTCTGCGAACCGGCGCTGGCTTTCTGCGCCAGGAATATTTCGCTCCCTGACTTCATCCTGCTCGGCCGCGGGGAGGAGATGACCGGGGGAAGAGAGCGCGACTCTATTGTTTCGGATGCGGCCGAAGCGCTGATCGGGGCGATTTATCTGGATGGCGGTTTCGAAAAGGCAGAGAAATTCATCCTGTCTTTTATTCTGGATGATATCGAGAACCGCCGGTTGTTTGTGGACTGCAAGACGATCCTGCAGGAGATTGCCCAGTCAAAGACCGGACGTTCTCTGGAATATGTTCTGGTCCGGGAGGATGGACCCGACCATGACAAGCATTTTACTGTCCATGTAAGGATGGACGGCGAAGTGCTCGGACAGGGAGAAGGACATACAAAAAAAGCAGCAGAGCAGGCGGCAGCCTATGAAGCTGTTCTTGCATTGAAACGAAAAGGCAGCAACTGACTATGTATCTGAAAAACATCGAGGTGCAGGGATTCAAATCCTTTGCGCAGAAGATCAATTTTGAATTTCATAACGGGATTACCGGTATTGTCGGACCGAACGGCAGCGGCAAGAGCAATGTTGCCGATGCCGTTCGCTGGGTTTTGGGGGAACAGAGCGCAAAGCAGCTCCGCGGCGGAAACATGCAGGACGTGATCTTTTCGGGGACGGAGCTTCGTAAACCGCTGAGCTATGCCTCGGTCGCCATCACGCTTGACAACAGCGACCGGCGCCTTCCGGCTGATTTCAGCGAGATCACCGTGACCCGAAGACTCTACCGGTCCGGCGAGAGCGAATATCTGATGAACGGCAGCGCCTGCCGGCTCAGGGATATAAATGAGCTGTTCTACGATACGGGCATCGGCAAGGAGGGCTACTCCATCATCGGGCAGGGCCAGATCGACAAAATCCTGAGCGGAAAGCCGGAGGACCGCCGTGAGCTCTTCGACGAGGCCGCCGGGATCGTAAAGTTCAAGCGCAGGAAAAACACCACGCTGAAAAAGCTGGAGGAGGAGCAGAGCAATCTGGTCCGTGTGACGGATATTCTGACCGAACTGACCCGCCGGAAGGGCCCGCTGGAAAAACAGAGCGAAACAGCGAGAATCTACCTTGCGAGGAGAGAAGAGCAGAGGATTCTGGATGCCAACCTCTTCCTTGCGGAGCGCGAATATACAGGAAAGCAGCTGACAGAGCTCCGGGAAAAAAGCGCGGTCGCGTCCCGCCAGCTTTCCGAAACGCAGGAGGCCTATGAGGCGACACGCCAGGAGTATGAGAGGCTGGAAAAGCTGCTGGATGAGCTGACAGGATCCATTGACTCCCTGCGCGATGAGATGCAGAAAAACGCGCTGAAAAAGCAGGAGCTGTCCGGAAGAATCGATGTCCTGCGGGAACAGATCGCGTCAGGTGACCAGAACAGGGAACTGTACCGCAGCAGGCTGAGTACTGTTGAACAGGATCTTGAAAAACGTGCGGATGAGCAGGAAACGCTGAATGAACGTCTGGATGAGACAAAGGGAAAGCTTCTGGATGCCCGTAAAGCGTTAAAAGAGAGGGAAACCCGGCTTTCGGAGATCCAGGAGAATATCTCCGCCTGCGAGCAGGCTGTTGAAGAGGGAAAGAACGAGATCATCGAGCTCCTGAACAACAGGGCGACTGCGAAGGGACAGGCACAGCGGAACAATGCGCTGCTGGAGCAGCTGAACATCCGGAAGGCAGGGATCAGCAAGGAACTGCTGGATTTAAAAACCGAAGAGTCCGCCCAGGCGGAACTGCGGAAAAAGGCAGAGCTGAAGCTTGCGTCTGTCGACCGTCTGATTGACAGCATGAACGCGGAGTGCGAGAGGCTGGACAGCGAGATCCACCGGATCCAGGGGGAACTGAAAAAACAGAACGAGCAGATGGAGATCGGGCAGAGAACCTTCCACCGTGAGGAATCCCGCCTGGAAAGCCTGCGGAACATGGCCGAAAGATATGATGGTTACGGAAACTCGATCCGCCGCGTCATGGAGCAGAGGGACAGGAATCCCGGAATTCTGGGAGTAGTTGCCGATCTCATCCACGTTGAAAAAAACTATGAGATCGCGATCGAGACGGCCCTGGGCGGAAGTATCCAGAACATCGTTACCGAGAATGAACAGACCGCAAAGAACATGATCGAGTTCCTGAAGAAGAACCGGTTCGGCAGGGCGACCTTTCTTCCCCTTGACAGTATCAACACCCGGCAGGAGTTTTCCGAAAAACGGGCGCTGTCGGAAAAAGGCGTGGTCGGCATCGCATCGGAGCTTGTAAAGTGCGATGAAAGGTTCCTGGGATTATCTAAATATCTTCTCGGCCGCGTTCTGGTCGTCGACAATATCGACAATGCCATTATGATCGGGCGGAAGTACCGCCACAGCATCCGCATGGTGACGCTGGAGGGCGAGCTGCTGAATCCCGGCGGCTCCATGACCGGCGGCGCGTTTAAAAACAACAGTAATCTCCTGGGACGCCGCAGGGAGATCGAGGATCTGGAAAAGAGCATCCAGCTCCTCAAAAAGGACCTGGAGGAGATGCAGAAGGCGATCGATGAAAACCGGAGCAGCCGCAATGTGATGCGCGACACTCTGGCAGAACTTCAGGAAAAGCTGCGGACCCAGTATGTCTCAAAAAACACGGCGGAGATAAACCTGTCCTCGATCGACGAGAAGATCGGGGAGATCCGCGAGGGTTATGCAAGAATCGGCGTGGAGCAGGAGGAGGTTTCGAAGGAGCTGGCTTCCCTGAAGGAGGACCACCGCAGGGCTTCCGAAAAGCTGGAGGAATCGCAGAAGGACGAGGCGGAGCTGGAAACCTACATCGACACCAGAATGGCAGAGCTGGACGAGTGGAAGGAAGAGGAAGCACACATCAGCGAGGAGATCAGCAGAAACCGGGTGGAGGTCTCCCGGCAGGAACAGCAGGTTTCCTTTGTGAAGGAAAATCTTTCGCGTCTGGAGTCGGAGAGTGCCTCCCTCCGGGAAGAGCAGGAGCAGATGAACGAAAGTCTCCTGAAGAGCGGCGAGGAGGCCGCCCTGCATGCGCAGGAGATCGAGACGCTGACCGGGGCGGTTGCCGGATTTGAGCGGGAGGAGCTTGAGGCGAAGAAAAAGCTCGCGGCCTGGCAGAAGGAGAAGGAGGAGCAGAACGCTTCCCACCGGCTCTTTTTTGAAAAGCGGGACGAGCTTTCGCAGCAGATATCCCTGCTTGACAAGGAAAACTTCCGTCTGACGAGCCAGATTGAAAAGCTGGAAGAGGGCGAAGAGGCGAGGATCAGCTATCTGTGGGATGAGTACGAGCTCACCCCGAAGGGAGCGTCCGAACTGTTCCGGGAAGGCATGACAGACCGGCAGGCGATGAAAAAGCAGCTTACGGCAATCCGGGATGAGATACGGAAGCTTGGAAATGTCAATGTCAGCGCGATCGAGGAGTACAAAGAGCTTCTGGAGAGGCATACATTCCTTTCCGGGCAGTATGATGACCTGAAAAAGGCCGAGGAATCTCTGAGAGAGGTTATTCAGGAGCTGGATGAAGGCATGCGCCGTCAGTTTACCGAGAAATTCCGCGATATCCAGCGCGAATTCGACAAAGCGTTCAAGGAGCTGTTCGGAGGAGGCAAAGGGAGTCTGGAGCTTCTGGAGGACAAGGATATCCTTGAGGCCGGAATCCAGATCATCTCGCAGCCCCCGGGCAAAAAGCTTCAGAATATGATGCAGCTTTCCGGCGGGGAAAAAGCCCTCACCGCGATCGCGCTGCTGTTCGCGATTCAGAACCTGAAGCCATCCCCGTTCTGCCTGCTTGACGAGATTGAGGCGGCTCTGGATGATTCCAATGTCGGACGGTTTGCCGGATATCTTCAGAAGTTGACAAAGAATACTCAATTTATTATTATTACACATAGACGCGGCACGATGAACGCCGCGGACCGTCTTTACGGAATTACAATGCAGGAAAAAGGCGTATCAACGCTGGTTTCGGTTGACCTGGTGGAGAACCAGCTCTCCTGATTCCGGCATGGAGGCTTGAGCATGGCAGAAGAAGAGAAGGTTGGATTTTTTAAACGTCTGGTCAAGGGGCTTTCCAAGACCAGGGCGAGTATCGTAGCGGGGTTTGACTCGATTTTTCTCGGATATGATGTCATCGATGATGATTTTTATGAGGAGCTCGAGGAAATCCTGATTATGGGCGACATCGGCATCAATGCGACCACTTCGATCCTCGACAATCTGAAGGACAAGGTGGAAGAACAGCATATACGCCGGCCGCTCGAGTGCAAGGAGCTGCTGATCAACAGCATCAAAGAGCAGATGCGGGTCGACAGCACAGAATATGAGTTCGAAAACCGCAAATCCGTGGTCCTTGTGATCGGCGTCAACGGAGTGGGAAAAACTACTTCGGTCGGAAAACTGGCCGGAATGCTGAAGGACCAGGGAAAACGGGTCATTATGGCAGCAGCCGACACGTTCCGCGCGGCTGCCGGCGAGCAGCTCACGGAGTGGGCGCATCGGGCCGGGGTTGAAATCATCGGCGGACAGCCCGGGGCGGATCCGGGATCGGTGGTTTTTGACGCGGTCGCGGCGGCGAAGGCCCGCAATGCGGATGTGCTGATCTGCGATACGGCGGGACGGCTTCATAATAAAAAGAATCTGATGGAGGAGCTCCGCAAGATTTACCGGATCATCGACCGGGAGTATCCCGAGGCTTATCTTGAAACGCTGGTGGTGCTTGACGGAACGACAGGGCAGAACGCCCTGGTGCAGGCCCGGGAGTTCGCGGAGGTTGCGAATGTCAACGGCATCATCCTGACCAAGCTTGACGGCACCGCCAAGGGAGGAATTGCGATCGCGATCCAGTCGGAACTGGACATCCCGGTCAAGTACATAGGTGTTGGTGAAAAAATCGATGATCTGCAGAAATTTAACGCGGACGAGTTCGTAAACGCCCTGTTCGGGATCGAGGAGCCGGAGGAAACACCTGCTGAAGAGGGGGCTTCTTCCGAATCCGGCAGTGAAGAGGCATCGGGCAGCTCCGAAAAAGAGGAAAAAGAAGAGAACGGCGGATGGACCATGTTCACGTGGGCGGCAGACGAGGATGATGAGAATGCCTACAGTGAATTTAACTGGCCGGACTGATAATCCGCAGGCAGAATAATGAAAAACCGAGTTCAGAAACAGGAGGACAAACATCATGGCTGTACCATACAACCACAGGGCCATTGAGGCAAAATGGCGCACAAACTGGGAGAAAAAACCGGTCAATGTGAATGACGGCACAAAACCCAAATATTACTGTCTGGATATGTTCCCGTATCCTTCCGGCAACGGCCTGCATGTCGGCCACTGGAGAGGCTACGTGATTTCGGATGTCTGGAGCCGCTACAAGATGCTGCAGGGTTATTATCTGATTCATCCGATGGGATGGGACGCGTTTGGCCTTCCTGCTGAAAACTACGCGATCAAAATGGGTGTGCATCCTGCTGTTTCGACCGCCGAAAACGTGCGGAATATCAAAAAGCAGATCAATGATATTGCGGCAATCTATGACTGGGATATGGAAGTCAACACGACGGATCCCGCTTTTTACAAATGGACCCAGTGGATCTTTGTAAAGATGTTCAAGGAGGGCCTGGCCTACGAGAAGGAGTTCCCGATCAACTGGTGTCCTTCCTGCAAGACCGGCCTTGCAAACGAGGAGGTCGTGAACGGCGTCTGCGAGAGATGCGGAAGCCCTGTCACCAAGAAGAACCTTCGTCAGTGGATGCTCCGCATCACCAAATATGCCGACAGGCTGCTTTCCGACCTTGACAGGCTCGACTGGCCGGAAAAGGTCAAAAAGATGCAGACCGACTGGATCGGAAAATCCTACGGCGCGGAGGTCGATTTCAAGGTGGACGGCCGTGAGGATTCGATCCGCGTCTATACGACAAGGCCCGACACCCTGTTCGGGGCAACCTTCATGGTTCTTGCTCCGGAGCATGCCATGGCGGCGTCCCTTGCAACTGATGAGACCCGCGGCGCGGTTGAAAAATATATCTACGACGCTTCCATGAAATCCAACGTCGACCGTCTCCAGGACAAGGAGAAGACCGGCGTGTTTACCGGAAGCTATGCGGTCAATCCGATGAACGGTGCGAAGATCCCGATCTGGCTTTCCGACTATGTCCTTGCGGACTACGGAACCGGCGCCATCATGTGCGTTCCGGCCCACGATGACCGTGACTTTGAGTTCGCGAAAAAATTCAACATCCCGATTATCCAGGTCATCGCGAAGGACGGAAAGGAAATCGAGGATATGCAGGAGGCCTACACCGAGGCTTCCGGCACGATGATCAATTCCGGAGAGTGGAACGGCATGGAGTCCTCTGTCCTGAAAAAGGAAGCTCCGGCAATGATCGAGGAGCGCGGACTCGGCAAAAAGACCGTCAACTACAAGCTCCGCGACTGGGTGTTCTCACGCCAGAGATACTGGGGAGAGCCGATTCCGATCATCCACTGCCCGAAGTGCGGCAATGTTCCGGTTCCGGAGGATCAGCTTCCGCTCACCCTTCCCGAGGTTGAGAGCTATCAGCCGACCGGTACCGGAGAATCCCCTCTGGCGGCAATCGAAGAGTGGGTAAATACCACCTGCCCGTGCTGTGGATCTCCGGCAAAGCGTGAGACAAACACCATGCCCCAGTGGGCAGGGTCGTCCTGGTATTTCCTGCGCTATGTCGACAATAAAAACGATGAAAAGCTGGTGTCCCGCGAAAAGGCGGACAAATACCTGCCGGTCGATATGTACATCGGCGGCGTGGAGCATGCGGTTCTCCACCTGCTTTACTCAAGATTTTATACCAAGTTCCTGTGCGACATCGGCGTGATCGATTTCGATGAACCGTTCACCAAGCTGTTCAATCAGGGAATGATCACCGGGAAAAACGGGATCAAGATGAGCAAATCCAAGGGCAACGTGGTTTCGCCGGATGAGCTTGTGGAGGATTACGGCTGTGATTCTCTGCGTATGTACGAGCTGTTTGTGGGACCGCCCGAACTGGACGCCGAGTGGGATGACCGCGGAATCGACGGTGTTTCCCGCTTCCTCAAGAGATTCTGGAATCTGGCCGTGACCAGTATTGAGAAGAATGTGCCTGCCACCAAGGAGATGGTGAAGGTCCGCCATCAGCTGACCCACTGCATCACCGAACGTCTCAACAGCTTCAGCCTCAATACGGTTGTATCGGGCTTTATGGAGTACAATAACCGGCTGATCGACCTTGCCAAAAGCACGGACGGTGCCGTCGACCTCGAGACGATTGAGACCTTTGTGACCCTTCTTGCCCCGTTCGCGCCGCACATTGCGGAGGAACTCTGGGAGATGCTTGGGCATGATGACAGTGTATTCCACACATCCTGGCCGGAGTACGACCCGGATGAGATGAAGGACGACGAGATCCAGGTTCCGGTGCAGATCAACGGCAAGACCAGAGTCGTGATCAGCATTTCCGCGGAGGCTTCCAAAGAGGAAGCGCTCGAGGCCGGCAAGGCTGCCGTAGCCGGAAAAATCAGCGGCACGATCATCAAGGAAATCTATGTACCGAAGAAAATCATCAATCTGGTTGTGAAAAACAAGTGATTTTCGTGCAAAATGACTTGCGATTTCGCTGAATCACTTGATTAAAGCGGGAAAGCGTGATATAATTCTATCACTGTGTGAGCGGCGCGCACATCTGTCGCTCTAAAAAACACACATGCATTCGATACAAAGAATGATTCGGAAAGGCAGGTTCATATGAAAAGAAAAGTTCTCTCTGTAATGATGGCAGCAGCGATGGTATCCGCGATGGCAGTTCCGGCAATGGCCGAGACCGTGACGATCGGTGTTTACGAGCCGGCTTCCGGCGACAACGGCGCCGGCGGCAAGCAGGAAACTCTGGGAATCCAGTATGCCAACAGCGTTTCCCCGACCGTTGAGATCGACGGAACAGAGTACGATGTAGAGCTCGACATTGTCGACAACGAGTCCAACAATGACAAAGCCGTATCGGCGGCGAGCAAGCTGGTCAGCGACGGCTCCGCCATCGTCCTTGGCTCCTACGGCTCCGGCGTTTCGATTGCCGGATCCCAGACATTCCAGGATGCAGGCGTTCCCGCCCTCGGCGTAACCTGCACCAACCCGCAGGTAACTCTCGGAAATACCCATTATTTCCGCATCTGCTTCCTTGATCCGTTCCAGGGCACGGTTCTCGCGAACTTCGCGAAGGACAACTTTGAGGCAGCCAAGGCTTATGTGCTGACAAAACAGGGAGATGACTATTCTGCAGGACTCGGCCATTACTTTACCCAGGCCTTTGAGGACCTTGGCGGCGAAGTCGTAGCTGAGACATTCCCGGAAGGAAACAGTGACTTTACATCCT
>CAMOXX010000039.1 GCA_946629475.1 uncultured Blautia sp.
AGGAGAGCAGCAGAACGGAGATGCGGATCATGAGTATACCTTAGTCAGGAGAATACCACTTTGACCTGGAATGTGTCAACGGGGACAATGTGTAACAGGAAACGGTTCCCTGCTGACGTCAAATGAAAGAAAGGAGACTGAAGTAAATGAGCTGGTTTACACTGAAAAACGGCGAACAGCTGTACTATGAGGACATTGGAAACGGACCGGAAACACTGGTCATGATGCACGGCTGGACAAGCTCCCACGATATTTTTGAGGAGCCTGTTTCAAAGCTGAAGGACAAGGCAAGATGTATTATTTATGACCACCGGGGACATGGAGGAAGCAGGGGAGCCAATCATGAAAGGCCGTCCATGGAAACTCTCGCCGGTGATCTGAACGAGATCATTCAGGGACTGTCTCTCTCCGGGATTACGCTGCTTGGCTGGTCAATGGGGGCCGGGGTGGTAATGAATTATGTGCGTCTTTATGGCTGCGATGCCCTGAAGCAGATTGTGCTCTGTGACATGACGCCAAAGCAGATAAACGATGAAGATTGGGATTTGGGGCTTTATCAGGGAAGCTATACCAGGGAAGAAATGGAGCGGGATGCGGAAAAGGATTTCTTCACGCTTTACCGGGAATTTGCTGTCGGGGCTGTGCCGAAGCTCAAAAAGATGCCGGGCTTCCTGCTTAAAAAGCCGCTGAAACAACGGCTGGATGCCTGCGACGAAGAGGTATTGAGAAGCCTGTCCGCCTCGATGAAAGCGCAGGATAACCGGGATGCGGTTGGACTGATCACAGTACCGGTAACTTACTTTTACGCTGACCCGGGTTCCCTGTTCAGCCCGAAGCTTGCCGACTGGTACAGGGATCATGTGAAAACGCCGTTTCAGGCAGTGCCTTTTCCCGGAAGCGACCACATGCTTGTGACAAATGATCCCGACAGGTTCACGGAAAATGTTGCAAAGCTTTTGAACAATAACCCTGAAGAAGCGGACGATTGTTCCTGCCAAAACGGCAGGCCGGGAGGAGAGAAAAAGATGATGACACTGACAGAAGCCATTGATGCCCGCCATTCTGTAAGAGTATACAAAACAGATCCGATCCCGGCGGAAATCCGCAGCCGTCTCGATGAGTTTGTCGGGGAGTGCAATCAGGAAGGAAACTTACATATCTTCATCCGCTATGATGACCCGTCCGGCTTTGATTCGAAGCTGGCCCACTATGGCAGCTTCCGGAATGTACAGAATTACATTGTCCTTTCCGGAAAACAGGATGACGATTTTGATTTTCGCTGCGGATACTATGGGGAGAAGATCGTTCTTTTTGCGCAGCAGCTCGGGCTGAATACCTGCTGGGTGGCACTGACCTTCAGCAAGAAAAAGGTGAAGGAAATCATTGCCCCCGGGGACACGCTCTGTATGGTCATTGCGCTTGGCTATGGCGAGACACAGGGCAGAAGCCGGAAGAGCAAAACGGTCGAAGACGTGACTGCCGGCAAAGGAACTATGCCGGAGTGGTTCAGAGACGGTGTCGAAGCGGCCCTCAAAGCTCCCACTGCGACCAACCAGCAGAAGTTTGTGTTCGGGAAAAAGGATGGGGAACCTGCTGTCAAGGTAAACGGATTCGGGCCGTATACAAAGGTTGACTGCGGCATTGCTGCGTATCATTTTGAGATCGGATCCGGCAGAAAGGTCAGGCCCATCTGATAAACACAGCAACTGACAGTTCTGTTGTACCGTGAGGATACGCAGGACAGCGGAGGATTTATATATGGCAGATAAAGCCGAAATAATGCTGGAAATTAAGGGACTGGATATCAGCTTCCGGTCAGCCGGCGAGATGTTTCATTCGATCCGGGGCGTGAACCTGGTGCTAAGGCGGGGAGAGACGCTTGCTATCGTCGGCGAATCCGGATCCGGAAAGTCCGTAACGATGAAGGCGGCGATGGGAATCCTGCCGGACAATGCCAGAATCAATGCAGGCAGCATCCTGTACAGGCCCGAGCCCGGTTCCGAACCGGTGGATCTTTTGAAGGCTTCTCCCAAATGGCTCCGGGACAATATCAGAGGGAAAAGCATTGCGATGGTTTTTCAGGATCCCATGACTTCGCTCAATCCTACGATGACGATCGGCAATCAGCTGATTGCCGCTATCAGGGCCCATGAAAAAGTGAGCCGGAAGGAGGCCGCTGACCGTGCAGTGACTCTGCTCGAGGAGGTAGGCATTACCGAACCGGAGCGCAGGATGCGGCAGTATCCCCATGAGTTTTCGGGCGGGATGCGGCAGCGCATCGTAATCGCAATTGCGCTGTCGTGCAATCCGAGCCTCCTGATCTGCGATGAACCGACTACGGCCCTGGATGTGACAATCCAGGACCGGATCCTGGAGCTGATTGTAAGCCTGCAGCAAAAACGCTCACTGTCGGTAATCTATATCACGCATAACCTGGGAGTGGTTGCTCGCGTTGCGGATTATGTCAATGTCATGTACGCCGGGAAGATCATTGAGACCGGCACGATCTTTGACGTCTTCTATGATCCGCGCCATCCATACACATGGGGCCTCCTCTCTGCGATTCCCGATGATGCAAGCGGGGAGGAACTCTATTCTATTCCGGGTACGCCGCCGGTTCTGTCAAAAGAACCGGCCGGCGATGCGTTTGCGCCCCGCAATCCTTATGCCCTGGAGATTGATTTCAAAGAGGAGCCGCCGATGTTCCGCGTATCCGAAACCCACTATGCCGCCACATGGCTGCTGGATGAGAGGGCGCCGAAGGTGGAACGGCCGAAAGCGCTCAACGATCGGATCGAAAAGATGAAGAAGGAGGCGGCAGAGTATGTCAGATAAAAAAGAAAAGCTGCTTCAGGTGGAAAATCTGACGATGCGCTTCGGAGCGAAAGGACGGCAGAATACGGTCATTCACAATGTCAGCTTTGACATAGCGGAGGGGGAGACCTTTGGCCTGGTCGGCGAATCCGGATCCGGAAAATCTACGATCGGCAGATGCATTTTAGGCCTGTATGAGCCCTGCGGCGGTACGATCCGTTTTCGGGGAGATACCCTGAAGCCGGGAGAGATGCGGCGCGAAATCCAGATGATCTTTCAGGATCCCATGGCATCCCTGAATCCCCGCAAGAAGGTCGGAGATATTGTTGGCGCAGGCCTTGATATCCATAAGATGTACAAGAGCAGGGAGGAGCGGAGCGAACGGATCGGCGCGATGCTTGAGAGGGTTGGACTCTCGCGGGTTCAGGCTGACCGCTATCCGGCACAGTTTTCAGGCGGCCAGCGCCAGAGGGTCGGAATTGCGCGGGCACTTATTATGGAGCCTCAGCTGATTGTTGCGGACGAGTGCATCGCAGCCCTGGACGCTTCCATTCAGGCACAGATTGTAAATCTGATCCGGCAGATCCAGAGGGAGACGGGAACCTCCTTCCTGTTTATCTCCCATGATCTTTCGATGGTGCGTTATCTGTCTGACCGGATCGGCGTACTCCACCGCGGCTTTCTGCTGGAACAGGGAGAGCCGGGGGAAATCTTTGCGAATCCTGTTCACCCGTACACACGGAACCTGCTTGCTTCCATTCCATCCCCGAATCCCATTATTCAGTTTCACCCGGAAACCCATTATGATTATGAGACATCCGGTATTGTGTACGAGAACGGAACCTGGCACAAAACAGGAGACAGCGATACACATCAGGTTCTGTGTACAAATGAGGAGTACGAGAAATGGGGGATTGGAAAATGAAGAAAATTCTTTCTCTCTTTTTATTTTTAACAATGTGTTTTTTGGCAGTGTTTGTCTGTGAAGGGAGCGAAGAGGGGCAGGAACTGAACTATATGCGCAGGGGCAGGCCCTCGACCATGGATGCGCAGTATGCTGCTGATGCTACCTCAATGCAATATCTTGTTCTATCAAATGGAAGACTTTTTCAATATACAACAGAAGGCACTCTCGAGCCGCAGCTGGCGGAAAGCTATGAGGTGTCAGATGATGGATGCGTCTATACATTTCATCTTCGTGAAGGGCTGCATTACAGCAACGGAGAAGCGATTCCTGCAGAGGATTTTGTATTTGCGTTCCGCCGCATGGTTGATCCGGTTGCCGCGAGTCCCTGTGCATATATTTTTCAGGATCTCTGCCATCTGAAAAACGTGAATGAAGTGAATAAAGGCGAGCTTCCCCTTGAAGAACTTGGCGTTTCAGCGCCGGATGACAGAACCCTGGTCATAACTCTTGAAAAGCCCTGCCCTTATATTGCTCACATTCTGGCCCTGCCCTGCTGCGCCCCGTGCAGCCGGAGTTTTTTAATGAAATGCGGAAATGACTATGCAGCCAGTCCGGAGACGATGCTCTCCAGCGGGCCATTTATTGTAGACCGTTATGAACCGCTTGCGCTGCAGGTACATTATGTGAAAAATCCGGAATACATCGATGCGGACCGTGTCAGTTTATCCGGTGTTTCGATACGGGAAGCATCGAACATGCAGCAGTCGATCATGTGCTATGAATCAGGTGAAGCAGATGTGATTCCTGTTCAGGGAGAATTTGCCGTGCTTTCACGGGACGATCCCAACCTGCTTTCTCATACAGGCGGAGGTTCTTCTTACATTGTCGGGAACATCCTGGACTGCAAGGCATGGCAGAACCGGAATATCCGTATCGCATTAAATCTTTCCATTAACCGGAAAGCGATTGTGAGTGATTTGATGTATAACAGCGGCGTTGCAGTTCTTCCGGGGATTGTGCCGGTTAATTTTGCATTCGATCCGAATGGTGAGGATTATGTAAAAGATCCGGATCGTTACAAAGAGATCTGCGGTTATGATGTGGAAAAAGCAAGGGAGTACTGGGAGAAAGGACTGAAGGAATTGTCAGTCTCCTCACTGGAGCTGGAGCTTCTTTTGGAATCATCCGGTGCGAAATACAGTGAGGTTTTGAAGGATCAGCTGGAGAGAGCGCTTCCCGGGCTTACAATTACTCCCCGTCTGGTAACTACAACACAGTTTATCGATATGAGTTCAAAAAAGGATTTTGAACTGGCTGTTTACGTCTGGGGAGCAGATTTTCCGGATCCGTATTCATTCCTGGAAACCTTTGAGAGCAGTTCCAGCATAATTCCTGCAAAATATAAGAATGAGAAATATGACGAACTAATGATAGAAGCATCTTTGGAGACAGATCGTGAGAAGCGCCTGCAGCTGCTGCATCAGGCGGAGGATCTGCTGATGCTGGAAGATGCAGGGGTGATACCGGTGTACTCCAGTGGGATTACGTATATCATTAACGAACATATTAAGGATATTGGCTCTAACTTCTCTGGTTCTATTCTCGAATTTACGTATACACAGAAGGAGAGTGCCTCATGAAAAAATACATTTTGAAAAAGCTCGCTCTGTCTGTTGTTACGCTGCTCCTGATCATTTTTATTCTGTTCCTGCTGATGGAACTGATGCCCGGATCTCCGTTTAATAACCCGAAGCTGACACCAGAGCAGAAGGAAGCCCTGATTCGTTCATACGGTCTGGACAAACCGGTTCTGCAGCGGTATTTCTTGTACCTGGGAAACATGCTGAAAGGAGATTTCGGAATCAGCTACAGCCTGTCAATCAACACGCCGGTGCTTACCCTGATCCGCTCCAGGCTGCCTGTCTCCATGGGCATCGGTGTCAGTGCGATGCTGGTGGGGAGCGCTGCCGGTCTGGCAATCGGATTTCTTGCAGCCTTTCATCAGGGGAAAGCGGCAGATGTGATATGCATGATCGTATCCGTCATCGGGATCTCCGTGCCTTCGTATATCTTTGCAATTGCCCTGAGCTATTTCGTCGGGTTCAGGTGGAACTGGCTGCCGCTTCTCTATGATTTCCGTTCTCCCGTCATATCCAGTGTGATGCCGGTGCTGTCCCTGTCGGTGATGGTGATGAGCGTGATTGCGCGGTTTACGAGAGACGAGGCGATAGCGGTCATGAAATCTGACTATGTGATGTTTGCGCGGAGTCAGGGGATTTCCAACCGGACCCTTCTTTTTCACTATGTGATCCGCAATTCCATCATGCAGGTTATCACGGTGATGACCCTGCTGCTGGTAGGGCTCCTCACCGGCTCACTGGTAACGGAGCAGATCTTTTCCATCCCCGGAATCGGATTCCTGCTCTCCAGTGCCATCACGGTCAATGACTACAATGTTGTGATTACACTCAGCTTTCTTTATGCTGCAATCTATGTCGTAGCACGGCTGTTTCTGGATATACTTTATGGTATCATAGATCCGCGGGTGAGATTGGGGGGAAACGAAAGATGAACACCGATTTTCAGTTTCATGTACGTCAGGCAGAGGAGCTTGCCATTGACCGCAGCTTTTCCGGCGACAGCTTTTTCAGAACCGCAATCAAACGTTTCTTTTCCCGCAGGAGCAATGTGTTCGGGCTGGTTCTCCTGTGCCTTCTCATTGTGATGAGCATCATCGGACCACACCTGTCCGGCTTTAAGTATTCGGAGCAGAACCTGGAGAGGGCAAATATGGCACCGCGGGTCCCGGGTATTCTGTCGGGGGAGGAAGACCTTTCGGGAACCAATGGCACCATCCATGTCAACCGCTACGAAGAACTGGGGCTGACAGATACCTATTACCTGTTCGGTACGGATGAACTCGGACGCGACCTGTTTTCCCGCTGTTTTCAGGGCCTTCGCGTATCGATCCTGATTGCGCTTGCAGCAGCCCTCATCGATCTGGTGATCGGCATCAATTATGGGATGATTTCAGGCTACTTCGGGGGAAAAGTTGATCTTGTCATGCAGCAGTTCATCGATATCGCAGGCAGCATTCCGAGCCTGGTAATCGTGACACTCCTGATGATGGTGCTGAAGCCCGGGGTCGGTACGATCATCTTTGCACTCATGCTGACCGGCTGGATGGAGATGAGCATCATCGCGCGAACCGAAGTGATTAAACGGAAGGAGGAAGAATTTGTCCTGGCTGCCCGGACACTCGGGGCAGGAAAGTTTTTTATCCTCTTCAGAGAGATTCTGCCGAACATCACGGGTGCACTGATTACGGAGATCATGGTGTCGATTCCCGGTGCAATTTTCCTTGAAACGTTCTTAAGCTTCATTGGTCTGGGACTGCCGATCGGCAGCTGTTCCCTTGGCAGCCTGATTTCAAACGGATTTGAAAACTGTCTGCTGCACCCTTACAAACTGTTCCCAAGCGTTGTTGTGCTGATTCTTCTGATGATTGGCTGCAACCTTGTAGCAGACGGCCTCAGAGAGGCGTTTGATACGGGTTCGGCAAGATGAAGCGAGACTTGAACTATTGTTTTGTACATACTTCCGGAAGTGTGCTATACTGAGGATGTCGAAGCTCATTAATCCGCTCAAATTCTTTATGGAGGAAACTGGTATGAAAAAAAGAATGGCACTTCTGCTTGTGCTGGTGATGAGCCTGACAGGGCCCGCGGCTGTATGGGCAGACGAGGAAGGAACACTTGAGGACATCATCCGGGATATTTTCGCGGGAAAAGGCATCAGTACAGAGAAAACACAGCCGGAGTATATCCCCCCGGAGATTTTCACAACAAGAAACTTTCAGTACTATGTCAACATTGACAACGAGACGATCACCATTACTGATTATATCGGAGACAGGGACTTTGTTGAGGTTCCGGCCGAGATTGACGGGTACCGGGTTACGGACATTGGAGAGAAGGCGTTTTCCTACGGAAAAATGGAACGGATATCTTTCCCGGACACCCTGCAGACCATCCGGGAGCGGGCTTTTGAGTACTGCGATCTGACCGATGTAACGATCCCGGAGGGAGTAACGGTAGGCGCATGCGCGTTCGGATATAACGATTCGCTGAAACAGGTGGTCATCGAGCCGGATGCAGTGATAAAGAGCCGGGCTTTTGGATACTGTGAGAATCTGGATCTGGTTGTCTGCGGGCCGGGAAGCACGTTGGAAGATTCGACATTTGAGTACTGCCGCAGGCTGAAGAGCGTGATCCTCTGCGGTGCGGTGAACCTGGATGCAGAGGCATTCTCCTACTGTGACGGGAAGAGAATTACCGAGGCGGCGGAAGATGATTTTGATTTCTGGAAGCTGCCGGATGAAAATGTGGACGGACCGGGTCCGGATTCTTCCCCGGATGAAGGCCCTGCAGGAGAACTGGCCGGAGGATGGACTGTGACAGAGGACGCTTCGCTCACAGAGGAGAGTCTTGCGGTATATGAGCTGGCTGTAATGGATCTGGATGATGTTCGCTGCGAGGCAGTTGCCCTGCTGGCGACACAGGTTGCTTCGGGGACCAATTACTGCTTCCTGCAGAGAACAACATCATACGAACCCAATGCAGTGCCGTATTACCAGCTGGTGTATATCCACGAGGAGTTCGATGGGGATGCCTATGTTATGGAAACGCAGGACATCGAGCCCGGCCTGCTTAAGGGAGACGAACAAAACGATAACGGGCAGGAGCCTCTTGCCCCCGGTGAGCACCGTATTACTATGGTCGGGGAAGATCATATTCTCCTGGATTGCCCGCCCACTGCGAAAGCAGGAGAGAGAATTGTGGTATTTGCCGGAGATGTAGCTGACGGTGAGATGGTCATTGAGGTAAACGGGGAAAAGATCGAAAGAGAAAGCGGTGAGTATACGTTTATCATGCCTGATGAGGATGTGGAGATCAATGCATGGATCGATACGTCAGGATATCCGGGGGCATAACGACAGCAGAGATACCGGCAGACGTAATATACAAAACAGGGTAACTGTTCAGCACCCTTTCATTCTGTGCTGAACAGTTACCAAACAGGAAAGAAAAATGAAACGCAAATTAAGTATTGTCAGTACGCTGCATTATATACGGCTTTTCTACCGCAGCGTACTCTTTTTGCTGCTGCTGATCAGCTATATTCTGTATCGGATGGACAAAGGGCACTCTATTACCACCAGGCTGGAAAATGCCCCTGCGATCCTGACGGTCACCTGGGTCGTTTTCGTTGTGGAGATGATCTTCCGCTTTTTTCCTTCTAAATATGAAAGCCCGGGCTGTCAGAAACAGTTTAAACAGAATTATATTAAGACGGGGAAGACAGAGATCACGATTCCCGACAATAATGCCACAGTTTTGATCCTGCTGATCTGGATCGTGTTCAATGGCTTTTTCGGAGCCCTGCATATGGCCGGGATTCTGGATGACGGGATTATGATTCTGCTGTGCAGCGCGTACTCCGTCTGCGACATGATCTGCATTCTGTTTTTCTGTCCGTTCCAGACATGGTTTATGAAAAACAAGTGCTGCAGCTCGTGCCGCATCTACAACTGGGATTACGCGATGATGTTCACGCCGTTGTTCTTCGTAAAAAAGAACTATTTCTGGAGTCTTCTGGTGCTGTCCCTGGCCCTTCTCATCCGCTGGGAGATCACGTTTTACCGTCATCCCGAGCGCTTCTCGGAAAAGACCAATGATTATCTGAGATGTCAGAACTGCACGGAGAAGCTTTGCGTACATAAAAAGCAGCTGAAGAAACTGCGGAAGCAGATTGAGCAATACACCATGGAACGGGTAAAGAGGCTGACAAAGTAGCGGGGAGATACGATGGAAGAAAGAATGCCGGAGCAGGGGCAGAAGATCAAAAACTGCCGCCGCAGGATTGTGTTTTTTGGAGATTCCAATACATATGGTTATGAACCTTCCGAGGTGATGCCGGGAAGGTATCCTGCGGATGTCAGATGGATCGACCGCCTCGCGGGGCAGCTTGGCAATGAGTGGGAGGTTGTTCCGTTCGGGCTGAACGGAAGGAAGATCCCGGACGTGCGGCGTTCGGATCAGATCGAGCTTCTGGAAGGGGTGCTCAGAATATGCGGGGAACACGGCCTGCTGGCTGTGATGCTGGGGACAAACGACATTGCACTTACCTCTGTCCCGGATGCGGACACTGCGATTGCAAAGATGGACCGTCTTCTTGCATATCTGACAGAAAAAAAGGCTCCCGGGGAACTGCTGATCATTGGTCCTCCTGCCGTGAAGCCGGAGGAGGCGGGGCCGGTTGCTTTTTTCCTTCAGTTCAGCAGGGAAAACAGCCGTATGAACGCGGCTTTCCGGGAACTGGCGGACCGCTATGGAACCCGCTTTATCGATGCAGGAGCCTGGGATATTCCCATGGCATATGACATGTTTCACCTGAGCCCGGAGGGGCACAGGAAATTTGCTGAACATATAAAGGAGGCTATAATGGATCTTTTGGCAGGTACAACCGAAACAACACAGAAATATACGATGGATCAGTCACTGATTGAGATCCTGGCGAAGGCAGGCCCGGAGATGCAGCTTTACTTTATGCCGGATATGATGGAACTGATTCCGGAGGAATACAGGGACCGTCCGCTGAAAGAGTGGGCCGCCGATTTCAGGATGCCCTGGGGCATGCCTTTCCCGGCAGATGACGTCATCGGGGATGCCAACATGCTGTTGAATGCCGATGAACACCGCGAAGTGATTCCTCTCTGGGATCCCGATCATTTTTGCATCACCGGCAACAATATTCATTCTGTCTGCCTCCTGAGGCTGAAAACCTGTCTGGAGGGAGTGCGCCCATGCGTCATCGTTGTTCCGGGCGGCGGATATGAGAATATATCATTTCACAATGAAGGGTACACAACAGCCCGCAGGCTGGCAGCAGCCGGGTATCGTCCTTTCATCCTGAACTACAGGTTTAAGCCAAATCATTATCCCGATCCGCAGCTGGACCTGGCACTGGCGATCCGTTATCTCAGGGCGAATGCGGAAAAATACCAGATCGATCCTGACAATCTCATGATTCTCGGATATTCGGCAGGCGGACATCTGTGCGCATCGACTGCGGCGCTCAGGGATGAGATTGACAGAAAACTGACAGAGGAACTGGAGAAGAGGCGGCCGGATCTGGCAAAGCTGACCAGCGGGATTTCCATCCGGCCGGATAAGGTGTGTCTGTGTTATCCGGTGATCAGTTTTGTTTCCGAAGACCATGAGCCGAGCTTCCAGGCGCTGACCGGAGGGGATGAATCGCTGCGCGCGCACCTCTCGGTAGAGAGCCATGTGGATCCGGATTATCCGAAAACCTTTGTATGGACCTGCGCCGATGATTCGCTGGTTCCCCCGAGCAATGCCGTCCGTATGGGAGAGGCCTTAAAGGCCCAGGGGATTCCGTCCATGCTGAAGGTGTATCCGACAGGGGAGCACGGCTGCCATGTTGGCGACGGAACATCAGCAGAGGGCTGGATGAAAGAAATGCTTGCATTTATGGAGTAAACAAATGGCTGATGGGATCAAAAACATAGCAAGGTGGAGATGGCAGAACTACTTTCCGGTAAAAATCCGGGAGATGGGGAAAAAGGATGCCGAAAACGGGAGAATCTCATCCCTCACCTACGACCAGGAAAACGGTCTTATTACGGCGGATACGATTGGCGGGTTTCGATGCTTCGCTTATATACCAGTGAGCTATACAGAGTGCATGAGCTATGAGCCCTGGTACAGTGGACAGAAGTTTTTTTTCAAATCGATGGGATATGAGAAGGACTCCCGGTATCATTGCAGCTGCTCAACCGGCGCGCTCAACCAGTTCTGCCGGCATGTGGCAGGGATGATGTATGTCTGGGAGGCAGAGTACGGGGAGCTGGTTTTTGAAGAAACGCCTGAGGAGAGAGAGGAGCGGATCGGTGAGGAGCTGAAAAGAGCCAGGCTGGAAGCGCTCGAAAAAGAACGGGTTCGGAAGCAGGAGAATATTTTCCCTGCGATACAGTATTTGAAACCGTATGTAAAGGAAACGGATGACCTTGTGTTTTTCTCCCCTGATCAGATCCTTGAAAATGCGGAAACCAACGAATATGAGGCTGAACTGGCTGATATTTCCATAAAGAAAAAAAACCTTCCGGAAGTCCGTGTAGACATAGAATACAATCACATCGGAAACCAGATTCTTGTAATTCAGGGCGAGAGCGAGCATTATGATGTGAGCATGATATTCAGCGATAAGCAGATTCTGCAGCTGAACTGTGAATGCAGAAGAGCACACCAGAAGAAGATGAGTTACTGGGGAGATATAGAAAAAGAAGCTTTTTTCTGCGCGCATGCCCTGCCGGTGTATGCTTCAGCCTGGAACTGGATCGTGAGGGAGAAACCCGGAGACGCTACGGATCAGAAAGCCAGTACTCTCCTCAGTGTTCTTACCCGGGAAACTGCAATACCGGAGCTGCCGGAAGTTAAAAAGATCAAAAAACCCGACATTGAACTGATCCCAAGGATCATATCAGATAAGAACACTTCTGCCCTTCAGCTGTCTTTTACCGTCGGGAGAACCGGGGAGAGGCCCTTTGTATTGAAAAGCCTGGCAAAAATGCTGGATGCCGTGGACGATGGCGCGGAGTTTGAGTTATCCAAAAAGGCAAAAATTGACTTTTCAGAAGAAACATTCACAGAGAACAGCGATAAATGGTACCGCCTTCTGGCATCCAGGGCGAGAAACATTCGGGCAATCAACCGCAGGCTGGAGAGAAGCTTTTATTATTCTCAGAAGCTCTCTCTTGGGAATACGGTTCCGCTGGAGGGGAGCGACCTGGATGTTATCTATGATCTGGCGGAAGGAAGCGGCATACTTTACCAGAACACGCAGCGCAGGGAGGAATATCATATTATGGTCGCGCCGGGAAGGCCCCGGGCTGAGATATCCCTGGCACCTATAAAAGCAAGGAACGGTGAACTGATCGGAATCAATTTGTCCGGGTCAATGCCCCGCCTCCTGAATGGAAACCAGTATCAGTATATAGTGGATGAAAAACAGTTCGGACGGGTCACAGCGGGGGACATGAAAGATCTGATGCCCTTCCGCTCTATTGCGGATAAGGAAGGAAATTTCCACTGCAGTATCGGTGTAAAAAAACTGCCGGAGTTCTATTTCCGTGTTCTTCCGGGACTGCGGTCATCCGATCAGATCCTGCTTGATGACAGAGTGGGAGAGATTGACAGCAGCATTCTTCCTGCGGAACCGGAATTTGTGTTTTACATCGATCTGGCTGAAGACAGGGTAACCTGCCGCGTTTCGGTTCAGTATGGAGAAATCAGAATTACTGGCGGTTTCGAGGAAAATACTTCGGACGGCATGCTCCGCGACCGGGATCAGGAGAACAGAGTTATCCGGTCAGTAGAGGCGGTTTTTGAAAAAAGAGACCCCGAAGAAATGGTCTTTTTCGCAGAAGCTTCGGAGGAGACGATCTTCCGCATTCTGACGGACGGCATACAGCTTTTGTCACGGTACGGTGAAGTCAAGGGCAGCGATGCCTTTGGAACCGTGAAGCTGAAGAAGGTGTCAATGCCGAAATTTTCGGTGGAGATCGAAGGCGGACTGCTGGAGCTGTCGATCCGTACCAGGGATCTGACGAATGAAGAATTGCTGGAGCTGCTCGGAAGCTACCGCCGGAAAAAACGCTGGCACCGCCTGAAAAGCGGGGACTTTGTGGATCTGCGCCAGGTGGAGGAGCTTGACGAGATCGAGGAACTGTCCGGGTCTATGGACGTCAGTCTGGATGACCTGGTGAAGGGAAGCGTGAAAATCCCGAAGTTCCGCGCACTGTATGTGGACAGACTTCTGGAAGGGCATGATGAGATCGCGACCGCTCGGGACAAGCACTTTAAGTCCCTGGTACGTTCCTTCCGGACGATCCGGGATTCGGACTATGATGTGCCGGAAAGCCTGACGGACATTGTGCGTCCGTATCAGCTGTACGGCTTCCGCTGGCTTTCCACTCTTTCGGAAGCCGGGTTCGGAGGAATCCTCGCGGACGAGATGGGCCTTGGGAAAACCCTGCAGATGCTTGCTTTTCTGAAAAGCCGAAAGGATGCGGGGGAGACGCATCCGGCTCTGGTTGTATGCCCGGCCTCGCTTGTATATAACTGGAAAGAGGAGTGCGTCCGTTTTACCGAGGACCTCAAGGTGGAACTGCTTGCAGGCACATTACCCCAGAGAAAAGAAATCCTGAAAAATATGGGCAGTACCGGTCAGGCGGATCTGTATGTAACATCCTACGATCTCCTGAAGAGGGATATCGCATTGTATGAGAAGAAATTCTTCTCCACCATCGTGCTGGACGAAGCCCAGTACATCAAAAACCAAAAGGCTGCTGTTACCAAAGCAGTGAAGGTACTGAATGGTGACCGCCGGTTTGCCCTGACGGGAACCCCGATTGAGAACCGCCTCTCAGAAATGTGGAGCATCTTTGACTTCCTGATGCCGGGCTTTCTGTATAATGCTTCAGAATTCGCGTCCCGCTTTGAGGGACCGATTATGAAGAAAAAGGATGCGGAGGCGACAGAAAAGCTTTCCAAAATGACGGCTCCATTCATCCTTCGCAGGAAAAAAACGGATGTCCTGAAGGACCTTCCGGAAAAACTGGAGGAAGTGCAGGCTCAGGCGATGGAAACCGACCAGAGGCGTCTCTATGACGCACAGGTCGTCCATATGCGGGAAATGCTGGGCTCCTTCAGCGGGTCAGGGGAAGAAAAGATCCGGGTTCTGGCAGAGATTACCAGGCTGCGCCAGCTTTGCTGTGATCCTTCCCTCCTGTTTGAAGACTATCATGGCTCCAGCGCCAAGCGGACAGCGTGTGTGGAACTGATTCAACGCGCGATCGACGGAGGACACCGTATGCTGGTGTTCTCGCAGTTCACATCGATGCTGGCTCTCCTGTCCGAGGACCTGAAAACTGAGGGAATCCCGTTTTATACGCTGACCGGCTCCACTCCGAAACAGGAGAGGATCCGGCTGGTCAATGAATTCAACAGCGGGGATGTGCCAGTGTTCCTGATTTCCCTGAAAGCGGGCGGGACCGGGCTCAATCTGACCGGGGCGGATGTCGTGATCCACTATGACCCGTGGTGGAACCTGGCAGTGCAGAACCAGGCAACGGACCGGGCCCACAGGATCGGACAGACCAGGCAGGTGACAGTCATCAAGCTGATCGCCGCCGACTCGATCGAAGAGAAGATTATAAAGCTCCAGGAGGCCAAGAGAGACCTGGCCGACGCCATCATGGGCGGCGAGGGCGGAAGCCTCATGAGCATGTCCAGAGAGGAACTGCTGGAGCTGCTGGAGTGAAAACCGAACTCCCTTTAATGTATGAACAACCCTGTGCTCATCATCCTGGAGAAAAACGGGATAGTGAGCGCAGGGTTTTTTCTTTACTTTTTTTCTTTACAGGCGATTTTTCTTGTAAACACAGCTCTTTAATGGTATGATAACTATGTATAAGTAGGTTCTGTCAGATGAATATCAGATGAAATAAAATGTCGAAATATGATGAATTTTGACATGTTTTCAGAACCTTTGTCGAAAGGATAGAAAAGAGTTTGAAAATGTGATATTGTTA
>CAMOXX010000040.1 GCA_946629475.1 uncultured Blautia sp.
GCCGACCGCAGCGGAGCGGAGACCACGGGCTTCGCAACTCTGAGCGGCCTCCTCCCCGGATAAGCAAGCAAACACGCAAGCTCGTAAAAGAGTCTGAGATTTTTCACAGCTTCCTCTTCTCGTAGAAAAACATATACTGCTGCATCAGTCCCGCGCACGCCGGATAATTCTCCTCCGGAAAATGCCCGCCGTAGTATTTCTTTTCGATCCGCAGCATCCATGTATCCCGCGGAAAGGCGGCCATATCATGAAGCGCAAACAGAAGAATGCAGGAGGAGATTTTAGCACCGACCCCGGGAAGGCTTAGAAGCTTTTCAGCAGCCTGCTGAGGGGAAACCTCCCTTTTTTCGGCCGGAATTGTTCTGCATGCGATCTCCGGCGCCCACAGCTCGTCGCCGGCAAGCCCTGCTTCCAGGATCATCCGGGAGGACATGCTGACATACGGTGCCCGATAGCCCAGGGAGCATTTTTTCAGATCTTCCGGGGATACTTGGGAAAGCACTTCCGGGGTAGGGAATGCGTGAATTCCCCTTTCTGTTTCGGGCCCGTACAGGGTGCAGAGCATTTCCACGCACCGCCGGATCGACGGTATGGTTTTTCGCTGGGAGATGATAAAGCTGATCGTTGTTTCCCACAGATTCTGTTTTAGTATCCGGATCCCTCTGCCGAATTTCATGGCGGCATTCAGGTAAGAATCGGCCGGGTCGGCCAGATGGCACAGTGCCTCGTAATCCGTGTCGAGATCAAAGTAGTCCTTCCAGAATTCCTGAAATTCCTTTCCGTCACAGTCAAAATCACACGTGCTTGTGCCGTTCTGATCACAGGAAAGGACGCGGATTCGAAGGACACGCCCTTCTGCTGCCACGAGCCAGAGCCCGTCCTGTGTACACCGGATGCGGAAGCACTGCCCGCTCTCTGCGATTTTCCCGATATCAAAATGATCGAATGTCTGAATCATGAAACCCTCCGCTGAATCATTATCTTTTCCATCGAGGATAGTGCGTTCATGCGCAAAATGCAAGGAAAATCGATCGTCATATTTCGACAAAAAAAGGAAGGCAGGAAACCCTGAAAGGAAAAGAATCAACGTTTATCTATTGAAGCGGAAGGCTTTCCGGATATATAATGGGATAAAGAATGGAGGCCTGTCATATGGACTGCGGAAATGAGCTAAGCCTGGAGGATCCCGGCGTTTTTGATCTGGCAGACAAGGTTCCGGAGCTCGACCTGATCCTGACATGCAGAAGCAGAAGAGCAGCAGGCAGAAGCGGAAGAGCAGCATGCAGAAGCAGAAGAGCAGCATGCAGAAGCAGAAGAGCAGCAGGCAGAAGCGGAAGAGCAGCAGGCAGAAGCGGAAGAGCAGCATGCAGAAGCGGAAGAGCAGCAGGCAGAAGCAGAAGAGCAGCAGGCAGAAGCGGAAGAGCAGCATGCAGAAGCGGAAGAGCAGCATGCAGAAGCGGAAGAACAGCAAGAGAATGGACAGAAATCGGAGGAAAAAAGATGAATTACCGGATTGAGCATGATTCAATGGGGGAAGTAAAGGTACCGGCGGATAAGTACTGGGGGGCTCAGACAGAGCGAAGCCACGAAAATTTTGAGATCGGTGTCGGAATTGAGACAATGCCGTCGGAGATTATACACGCATTCGGGATATTGAAGAAGGCGGCAGCGAGGGCGAATGCTGCTTTGAAGCCCGAAAAAATGACTGCGGAAAAGCTCTCCGTAATCGAGTCAGCCTGCGACAGGGTGATCGGAGGAGAGCTGGCAGAGCATTTTCCGCTCGTGGTGTGGCAGACGGGGTCAGGAACCCAGTCCAACATGAACGCCAACGAAGTAATCGCCAATGTGGCAAACGAGATGTCGGGCAAAAAGCTCTGCCACCCGAACGACGATATCAATATGAGCCAGTCTTCCAACGATACGTTCCCGACGGCGATGCATATTTCGGCCGTTCTGTCGCTGGAGGAGAAGCTGATTCCCGCTGCGGAAAAACTGGTATCAGCCCTGAAAAAACTGGAGGCTGAGAATGAAGGTATTGTGAAATCCGGGCGCACCCATCTTCAGGATGCGGTTCCGATCCGTTTTTCCCAGGAAATCAGCGGGTGGAGGAGCTCTGTCGAGACGGATATCGGGCTGATAAAGGCCTCCCTTCCTCCGCTCCGCACGCTGGCTCTCGGGGGCACTGCTGTCGGCACCGGGCTGAACGCGCCGGAAGGCTTTGATACTCTGGTGGCCGAAAAAGTGAGTGAAATTACCGGGCGCGAGTTCGTCACAGCCCCGAACAAGTTTCATGCCCTGACATCGAAATCCGAGCTGGTATATGCGCACGGCGCGGTTCGGGCCCTGGCGGCGGATCTTATGAAAATCGCCAATGATATCCGCTGGCTCGCTTCGGGCCCAAGGCTGGGGCTCGGCGAGATCCGCATTCCTGAGAATGAGCCCGGTTCCTCTATCATGCCGGGCAAGGTGAACCCGACCCAGTGTGAGCAGGTTACTATGGTGGCGGTCCAGGTGATGGGGAATGACGCGGCGATCGGTTTTGCGGCCTCCCAGGGGAACTTTGAGCTGAATGTATTCATGCCCGTTATGGCGTACAATTTCCTGCAGTCGGTGCGCCTGCTCTCCGAGTCGATCGTCTCCTTTACCGTCCATTGTGTGAGCGGAATTACCGCAAACCGGGAAAAAATGCGGGACAACCTGCACAACTCCCTGATGCTGGTGACGGCGCTGAATCCGTATATCGGGTATGAAAATGCCGCAAAAACCGCCCATCTTGCGTACCGTGAGAATATTTCCCTGCGGGAGGCCTGCATCCGTCTGGGCTTTTTGACAGCAGAGGAATTTGACCGGGTTTTCCGTCCGGAGGAGATGGCGTAGGAGGGCTGAAGCAGGAGACGTGCTGCCGGTTTCTATTGACGAAACGGGGAATTGATGCTATTTTATTGTGGATATGTAACGGTTCAGCATTCCGAATGAATGGGTGCTGAACAGTTGCGTCGGTGTCAGAAATCAGCTGACTTTTGAAGAATGCGCAGTTTTTGATCTGCGTTCTTCCGGAGGTGTTGCTTTGCAGTTCAGAGTTGTATATGAGACAAATCACCGTATGCGAATCCGCCTGTATACCGGCAGGATATCGGATTATCAGGAGGAAGTGCTCCAGTTTGCTTTCAGTGCGATCGACAGTGTCACCAAAGTGACAGTGTATCATGCTACGGGCAATATCGCGCTGGAGTATCAGGGGGACCGGGATCTGATCCTCGAAAAGCTCCGTGCTTTTGACTATGATAATGTGACGATGATGGCTGAAAAGCTTGAAAAGGGCATTGATATGGATGAGATGCTGCGCCGCAAGCTTGATCCCGCGCTGAAGCAGAAGCTCAGAATGCGGATCCTTCTGGAGACGGCGGCGGATCTGGTTCTTCCGGTGCCGATGCAGCTCGGATACCACGCCTATCAGCTGGTCACACTCAAACATATTTAAGGATCTTTCATCATAATATGTAACTGTTCAGAACCCATTCATTCGGAATGCTTTGCATTCCTCATGTGGGCGGTCAGAGACGCTTCGCGTCTTGCCCGCCCCATGAACATGATCAAAATTCGCCTGAAATGCAAGCATTTCATTCAAAATTCCGATCATGTTCATGGGGTGCTGAACAGTTACCATAATATTAAAAAAGGGAGGTAACAGGAATGATTTGCTGGAACAAGGTAGGTTATGTCGCGGGAGGATTTCTGCTGGGAACATACGGACTCAAAATTCTTGGCAGCAGGGATGCAAAAAAACTGTACACCCATTGTACTGCAGCGGTATACCGCATGAAGGATGAGGTTGTCAAGGATTACACTGTCCTGAAAGAAAATGCCGAGGATATCGACGCCGGGGCGAAGGATATCAACGAGCAGCGCCGCCGTGAGTACGAAGCACAGATGATCGAGGACGCGCGCGCGATCCTTGCGGAGGCGGAAGCGCGGGAATCTGATGCAAAAGACGCGGCTATTCATGAGGCGGCAGCGAGAGGCTGATTTATATGAAGTGCAGAATTTTACATGAGAGTACCGGCAGGATGAGGGTTCATGTTTTTAAATATTACATGACCCAGGATCAGGCCGATCTTCTGGAGGCCTGGCTAAAAGGCCTCCCTTTTGTGCAGAGCGCGAAAATTGATGAGAGAACGGGAAACGCTGTGATCCGATATAAGGCCGGCGGGAGAAACAGACTGCTTGAGTCACTTGCCTCATTCGATTTTGAGACGGCGGAAGTTTCTGTCCCGGAACACAGCGCGCGTGCCATGTCACGCGAGTATGAGGACAAAATGTTCTTTCATATTGCAAGGAGGGTCGGGAGCAGGCTGCTGATTCCGGCACCGGTACGGACTGTGCTCACGGTTGTGAAAGCAGTCCCATATATATGGAAGGGAGTCCGTTCCATTCTCCGCCGCGAGATGTCGGTCAGCATCCTGGATGCGGCCTCGATCACGGTGTCGATGCTGCGCGGGGAGTATGACACAGCGGGCAGCGTGATGTTCCTGCTCGGGATCGGCGATATCATGGAGGAGTGGACCCACCGTAAGTCGGTTGCGGATCTCGCCTCTGCCATGAGCCTGAACGTGGATAAGGTATGGCTGCGGACATCCGACGGGCAGGAGATTCTCACCGGGATCGACAAGGTTTCCGAGGGGGATACGATTATTGTTCGCAGCGGGAATATGATTCCGCTGGACGGCACGGTTCTCGGCGGCAACGCGATGGTGAATCAGGCATCGATCACCGGGGAACCCCTGGCGGTGCATAAAAAGGCGGAAAGCACGGTCTATGCAGGAACCGTGGTTGATGAGGGAGAACTTGAAGTTACGGTCCGGAAGGCGGCAGGTGAAGGCAGATACGACCGGATCGTTTCGATGATCGAGGAGTCCGAAAAGCTCAAATCCTCCTCGGAGGCGAAGGCGTCGCGCCTTGCGGACCGCCTGGTGCCCTGGACTCTTGGCGCAACGGCGCTCACATGGCTGATAACACGGAACGCCGCCCGGGCTGCTTCAATCCTGATGGTTGACTTCTGCTGCGCCCTGAAGCTTTCCATGCCGATCAGTGTCCTGTCCGCGATGCGCGAGGCGGGAGAACATCATATAACGGTCAAGGGCGGGCGGTTCATGGAGAACTATTCCGAAGCAGTCACGATCGTCTTTGACAAGACGGGAACGCTTACCAAGGCATCGCCGAGGGTGCATCGTGTCATTCCGTTCGGCGGCAATGACGAAGAGGAGATGCTGCGTCTTGCTGCCTGCCTGGAGGAGCACTATCCGCACTCCATTGCAAACGCGGTGATCCGGGCTGCTGAGGAGCGGAATCTGGAACACGAAGAAAAACATACCAGGGTGGAATACATTGTTGCTCATGGAATCGCAAGTACGATCGATGGTCAGAAGGTGCGGATCGGGAGCGGACATTTCATCTTTGAAGATGAAGGCTGCAGCGTTCCGGAGGAGGAGCAGAAGATCTTTGATGCGCTTCCGGACGAGTACTCCCACCTTTACCTGGCCCTTGGAGATAAGCTTGCCGCCGTCCTCCTGATCGAGGATCCGATCAAGGAAGAAGCAAAAGAAGTGATCGGGCAGCTTCACGCCCTGGGGATCAGCCGGGTTGTGATGATGACGGGGGACAGCGAGAGAACGGCCCGCGCCGTTGCGCAGAAGATCGGTGTCGACGCGTACTATTCGGAGGTTCTTCCGGAGGACAAGGCCGGTTTTGTAAAGAGGGAGCATGAGGCAGGCCGAAAAGTGATCATGATCGGGGACGGAATCAATGATTCGCCGGCCCTGTCGGAGTCGGATGCCGGTGTTGCCATCAACAGCGGCGCCGCTATCGCGCGGGAGATCGCTGATATCACCATCTCCGAGGATGACCTGCATGCCCTGGTCATCATGAAAAAGCTGAGCGACGGCCTGATGCACCGGATCGAGCGCAATTACCGCATGATCCTGTCGTTCAATTCCTTCCTGATCCTGATGGGTGTGCTGGGAATATTCCCGTCCACTACAACAGCTCTGCTTCACAACGCCTCAACCATCGCGATCAGCCTGGATTCCATGACGAATCTTCTCACCACAGGGCAATAAAAATGTAAAAAGAATTATACAAAAATGTTAATACTTGTAGTATAATGCTTGAGAAGCTGTTTTCTGGGGAGAAATTAAGGAGGGATTAAACGTTCATGCAGGGCAGACCGAACAGAAGGGACAGGGCAAAGATTATTCTGATTGCTCTGATTTCGGTTTTTCTGGCCGTACTGGCGGGCGGCGGGGTTTTTCTGAAAATCATGCATGACAAAGATACATTCTTTGCGGAAACCACGATAAACGGATATATGGTTGACGGGATGATGCCGGATGAGGTGTACGGGATGCTCCTCGACAAGTATCAGAGCGCAGCCGTTGAGATTGATGAGGACGGACGGATTGAAGCGCAGGGATCCCTTGCGGATTTCGGGTATTCGATCGATGAGGAGGCGCTCAAGAGACTTCTGCAGAAAGCGAAGGACAGCCAGCGCAGCACGTTCCCTGCTTTGTTTCAGAGCCTGCTGGTGGGCAATGCCTTTGTAGTTCAGGTACCGTTTACCGTTGATGATCAGAAGCTTACCCAAGCGGCTTCGCGCGCGAATCTTGCTGATGCAAGGTTTTCAAGCGAGGATGCGTATCTGAATTATGACGAGGGGAGTAAAACCTACAGTATTATTCCGGAGATTTACGGCAATGATTTTGCTGATGAATCCCTTAAAACTCTGGTACAGTCCGGAATTGACAGATTTACAACGGAGAAACAGGCCGGAACGATTGTAAAGGTGGATATCCCAAAGGACATCTATTATCTGCCGGCAGTGCTCTCATCGGATCCGGGGCTGGTGGAAAAAAACACGGTTTATAATCAGTTCTGCCGCTCGGAAGTCATCTACCAGTTCGGCAGCCAGACCGTCACCCTGGGATGGGATACCGTAAAGGACTGGGTTCTTATAATGAACGGACAGGGGCTCATCGATGAGGACAGGGTTCTGGAGTATGTGCAGAATCTCGAAGCCGAGTACAATACAAGATACCATACCAGGACGTTCCATACCTCGTACGGGACGGACATTCAGTTTCCGGATTCTCTGAATGAGTATGGCTATACGATCAATGAGGAGGCCGAGCTGAGCCGCCTTGTGGAGGATCTGTACAGCAACAGTACCGTGACCCGCGAACCGGTGTATTATTCGGTTGTCGGGGAATATGAAAATCCTGTATATTTCCAGAGGGAAGGAAAGGATGACCTGGCGGGCACATATGTCGAGGTAAACCTTTCGGCCCAGCACCTGTGGTTTTACAAGTACGGCAGCCTGATCGTGGAGTCGGATGTTGTATCCGGATGCGTGGCCCGGGGAACTGAGACGCAGACAGGCGTTTTCCCGCTGGCCTACAAGGAGAGCCCATCGGTTCTGACAGGCGGGAATGCCGAGGGCGGGTACAGCACGCCGGTGCAGTACTGGATGCCGTTTTATGAAGGGCAGGGCCTGCATGATGCCAACTGGAGAGACGCGTTCGGCGGCTCAATCTATATGAGCAACGGTTCGCACGGATGTGTCAATCTTCCGCCTGCGGTTGCCGGAGCGATTTACAGTGAGATCGAGCCTGGCATGGCGATCGTGATCTACAAGTGACGCGGCTGCTCCCGGGCAGCATAAGTCCGGGTTTTCCGGAACAGTATCTGTTCAGTACTTTTACAGGTACACACAAACATCTGGTCAGCACAGCGGACAGAAAGGGCTCTGTTCTCTGATGGTGAAAATACAAAGGAGGAAATGAATATGAAACTTGCAAAACTGACGGCACTTTTAGCGGCAGCCGTGATGGTCAGCGTACCGGTAATGGCAGAGGAAGCAGCTCCGGCTGACGGCGCGGCAGTATCCGCTGAGGCGGTACAGGGCGACGGAACTTATATCAGCGAGCTTACAGGTGAGCCGATCTCCGCTGAGCTTCAGCACCAGAGACCGATCGCGGTCATGGTAGACAACGAATCGATCGCTTATCCGCACTACGGAGTCGCAGAGGGTGATGTTGTTTACGAAATGATGAATTCCACCGCGAACGGCCGGATCACAAGACTGATGGTTCTCCTGAAGGACTGGGGCAAGGTACAGCAGATGGGCTCCATCCGAAGCGTACGCCCGACCAATATTATGCTTGCTGCTGAGTGGAACGCGGTCATCTGCCATGACGGCGGCCCGTTCTATGTCGATGAGTATTTTGCGAAGGACTACGGCAAGGATCATTTTTCCGGAACCTTCTCACGTGTTGAGAATGGAAAGTCCATGGAATTTACCGAGTATATTCTGGCCGGCGATCTGGACAGCAACTTCAACAACTCCGGAATCAGCAGAACCTACACCAATCCGGCTGCCGAGAATCCGCATTTCAACTTTGTTCCCTACGGACAGAAGGTTGACCTTGCATCCACAGGCACCGCGATCCCGGCAAACCAGGTTGTTCTGCCGATGGAGCACACCAATTCGACTCTGACCTATAATGCTTCAACCGGTACCTATGATCTGTCCTGCTACGGCAATCTTCATGTGGACGCCGAGGACAATCAGACAGCAACCTTTAAGAACGTGATCATCCAGGACTGCAGCTTTACCGAGTACGATGAGAACGGATACATGGTTTACAATGTTGTACAGATGGGCCAGCCGGGCTACTATCTGACCGAAGGCCAGGCCATCCCGATCGTGTGGACAAAGCAGACAGAGGACGGCGTGACCAAGTACTTTGATAAGAACGGCAATCCGCTGACCATCAACACCGGAAAGACTTACATCACTCTGGTTCCGGCTGATTCATGGGGAAGCATGGTAATCAGCTGATCAAAATCGAATAGGGCAATACAAAAAAGGGGACGGTTCGTTAAGGAGCCGTCCCCTTTAAGTTACAGATATTTTTCCAGATCGTCCATCTCCGGGCGGATATGCACGGGCTCTCCGGCGGAGCGGATCGCGTTCGCGGTATCCTTCAGGCCGTTGCCTGTGACGATGGTCACGACGGACGAATTCTTTTCGATCAGCCCCGTCTCTACCGCTTTTTTGACTCCGGCAGTGGCGGCGGCTCCGGCAGGTTCCGCGAAGACACCGGATGAAGCGCCTAAAAGGCGCATCGCGGCAAGAATCTCGTCGTCACTCACATTGACGGTGATGCCATGGGAATCATGGATGGCCCGGAGGGCTTTGACAGGATTCCGGGGAACGCCGACGGCGATGGAATCAGCCAGGGTGTTTTCCTCCTGGGGCACCCAGTCCATGGTGCCGGCGGCAGCGGCCGTGTTGATCGGGCAGCAGCCGGACGCCTGTACGCTGATGATCCGCGGGATTTTCGGGATCAGACCGGCGCAGAACAGATCCTTGAACCCTTTGTAGACGCCGCCTATAGTACAGCCGTCCCCGACGGAGACTGCCACGTAGTCCGGCATCTGAAAGCCGAGCTGCTCGGCGATTTCCAGAGATACGGTCTTTTTTCCTTCCATCAGGTAAGGGTTGATCGCCGCGTTCCGGTTGTACCATCCCCACCTGTCAATTGCCTCCGCAGAGATGCGGAAGGTATCTTCGTAGCTCCCATCCACGAGGAACACCTTCGCGCCGAACATCATGAGCTGTGCGACCTTGCCCTTCGGAGCGCGTGCCGGAACGAAAATGCAGGCGTGAAGGCCTGCGGCGGCCGCATTCCCCGCTAGGGAGCTGGCGGCGTTTCCGGTGGAGGAGCAGGCGATGGTATCCTTGCCGGCTTCCTCCGCTTTGACGACGGCCATGGCGGAAGCCCTGTCCTTCAGGGAGGCGGTAGGGTTCTGCCCGTCATCCTTGATCCACAGATCCCTGATACCGAGTATTTTTCCCAGGGCCTCGGCTTTGTAGAGAGGGGAACACCCGACTCTCAGCCGCGGCCTTTTTCCGATTCCTATTACGGGGAGAAACTCCATGTAACGCCACATGGTGCGTTCCTCCCTGCTGGCGAGCGGCTTTTCCGCCAGCTGTTTTTTGATGTAGTCGTAATCATATTCGATGTCGAGAATACCGCCGCATTCAGGGCAGACGGTTGTTTCGGGCTCCGCTGGAAAGTTTTTTCCGCAGAGGGTACATCTGGCTCCTGTGACATTTTTCATGACAAACCTCCGGCTGTTTTTTACAGGGCTTTCAAAAGTCCTGTGTCCTCGTTGAATTCTTTGATCATCTCATCAATCCGGTCTGCATCGGCCTTGACGGAATCCCAGGTGTGCTCCTGGTCGTACCAGAGGGCATTCAGCTCCTCGGAGGTTTTTCCCTGCTGCTCCACCCAGGTGTAGTACTTCAGATTGTGCACACGTTTACGCTCCGGATACGTAAGCTCCAGCATATTGTCGGTCTTCTGTCCGAGAAGGTGGGAATGGAAATCTACTGCCGCCATCTCTCTTGAGTAGGGGCCGTCCTCGTCCTGCAGTTCCTTTACGCGGGATGCGTACATGACAGAGGAGTCGGTCATCACGGAGGCGACGACGTCATGCTCGGTCAGCTCGTAGTATTTTGCCATCTTGACCGCGCACAGCATGTTGGCGATGCCGGAGATGCCGAACAGCCCGAGCTGTGATACCGTCTCGGCGGGAACGCCGATGCTCAGCAGGTATTTCCGGCCTTCCGGCTCGTTGAAGAGGCGGAGGAGCTTCTGGGAATCTTCATCATCGATATCCACCACCATATCGGTGTTCTTCACGTTGTGGATCCAGGGCACATGCTTGTCGCCGATTCCTTCGATCCTGTGGGCGCCGAAGCCGTTTTCGAGGAGGGTCGGGCACTGAAGCGCCTCGCCGACTCCGAGCTTTGCCGCCGGGAACAGGTCCTTGAGACGGTCGCCCGAGGCCATGGTTCCTGCTGAGCCGGAGGTGAAAACGGCGCCGAACAGGCGGTCGCCCTCTTCTTTGATCAGGTCAAAGCTCTCGGCAATCGCGTTGCCGGTGACATGATAGTGCCACATGTAATTGCCCATCTCGGCAAACTGGTTGAAGATCATGCAGTCCGGTTCGGCTTCGAGCTCGTGGGTCTTGTCGAAGATTTCCTTCACGTTGGACTCGGAACCGGGCGTCGCGATGATCTCACCGGCTACCGTCTTGAGCCAGTCAAAGCGCTCGCGGCTCATGCCCTGGGGCAGGATTGCCACGGAATGGCATCCGAGCAGGCGGGAATTGAAGGCGCCGCCCCTGCAGTAGTTGCCCGTGGAGGGCCATACCGCCCTGTGATAGGACGAATCAAACTGGCCGGTGACAAGCCGCGGGACCAGGCACCCGAAGGATGCGCCTACCTTGTGGCAGCCGGTCGGGAAGTATTTTCCGGCCATCAGAAGGATTTTGGCCTTCACACCCGTGAGGGAGGAGGGCAGTACAATAAAGTTGGGATTGCCGTAGAGGCCGCCGGTTTCCTTCTGCTCGTTTTTCCAGGTAATGCGGAAAAGATTGAGGGGGTTGATGTCCCAGAGCCCGACGCCGGTCAGCTTTTCTTTGATCTTTTCGGGGATCAGGTCGGGATTTTTCATTTCCGCGATGGTTGGGATAATGATATTCTGTTCTTTGGCCCTGGCGATATTGTGGGCCCGGCCGGTTTTGTTGACAGTCAGATTAATCATAGGATACCTCCTGTTGAAATGGTTTGGTTACGGTTATTATTCATCTATTTCGATGGGGACGAAGGAATTGGCTTCCACATCGAAAAGCCCCAGATCCGTGACTTTCAGTTTGGGGATCACGGGAAGGGACATGAAGCACAGTGTCATGAACGGGTCAGGAATCTTAAGCGCTCCCATATTCGCTTTTACCGTGCCGATTATGGCGGCAAGCTCATCGGCCATGATCTCGCCTCTCAGATCGCCCATCAGGCCGCCGATTTCATGGCGCACCGAGAAGAGGACAATTCCTTCCTTCACGCAGGTCATGCCTCCTCCGATTTCGGTGAGAGTCTCTACCGCCAGCGCCATGTCGGCATCGTTGTCGCCGGCGACGATCAGATTGTGGGAGTCGTGCGCGATTGTCGTCGCGATGGCCCCGTCCCGGATTCCGAAGCCATGGATCAGTGCAAGACCGACGTTCCCGGTTGCGTGATGGCGCTCCACGACTGCAATTTTGATGATGTCCTCCTCGTTCCGCTGCCAGAAGCCGTCCTGATCGATCGATACATACGCATCGGAAGCTGCCGTCACTACGGATCCCGGGATGAGGTCGATCACCCTGACATGCCGGCTTTTCAGCGGAAGTTTCAGTTTTTCAGCACTGAAGCTGCCGATATTGACGGTTCCCATGACTCTGTCCGTCGGGACATGGATCTTTTTCGGTAAAAATACTCCGTCTGAGGCGGTATGTTCTCCGAAGGTGTACACGTCCTTTACGACGAAATCCTTGTCCAGGGAGGAGAGGAGAAGAAAATCGGCCCTCCTTCCCGGGGTAATAGCGCCCCTGTCACTCAGCCGGAAGCATTCCGCGGTGTTGATCGTAGCCATGCAGATGGCATCGAACGGGTCGACACCGGCCCCGATGGCAAGGCGGACATTGTTGTTGATATGGCCGATTTCGAGGATGGTCTTGGCGGCGCAGTCATCCGTGCACATGATGCAGCGGTTCTTGTTCCGGTCATTCACGCCCTCCAGAAGATTCAGGAGATCGTGACAGGCTGTTCCCTGCCTCAGCAGGACGTACATTCCACGGCGGATCCTTTCTTTCAGGTCTTCCCCGGAGGCGCATTCGTGATCGTTGGCAATGCCGGTGGCCGCATAGGCATCGAGACCGGACGGGCTGCCCAGATAATGGCCGTCGATAATTTTGCGGCGGGCCGGGGCAATCAGGAGCTTGTCGAGCACCTCGTCATCTGCTGCGCACACTCCGACAAAATCCATCATTTCACCCAGACCAAGTACGCGGGGATGATCGATCCTCTTCTCAATGTCCTTCGCTTTCAGGACTGCTCCTGCGTTTTCAAAAGGAGTGCAGGGGACGCAGGAGGGGATCTGTAGAAAAACGGAGAGAGCGAGGCCTTCGGACGAATCCATCATATAGTCGAATCCTTCGAGTCCGCAGACGTTGACGATTTCATGAGGGTCTGCGATGACGGTGGTTGTTCCGCAGGGAACGACAAGACGGGCGTATTCCGCAGGAGTCACATGGGAAGACTCAATGTGGGCATGTCCGTCGATAAAGCCCGGGACCAGGAAGCATCCTCCGGCATCGACCACCTCGGCGGCTTCCGGCATCCCTTCCTTGCCGAAGCCGGCGATATAACCGTCCGAAATATAGAGGTCCGTATCCATGATTTCCTTGTTGAACACATCCATAATATGGCAGTTTGTGATGCGCAGATCCGCAGGAGCCCTGCCGGATGCAACGTCGATGAGGCGTTTTAACTGTTTCTTTTCCATAGCATTCTCCTGTCTGTAATAAATAACGCAGCATTAACATATGACTCTATTTTAAACTGTAATTTTTAATAAGTAAAGAGGAAAGGACAATTGATTACAGAAGACTGATGAGGTATAATAAAAATAGCAGAAACAATTCAGGATTTCCCATTTGGAATACAGTAATAAGGGGGGATCGACTTGAACAATTGTTTTATTCTGAAAGGGACTATTTGCCATACCCCTTCTTTGGGCCGGCTGGAAATACATGAGAATGCGTATACAGTTTGCATGGACGGCATCTGCGAGGGGATCTTCGATGAGGTGCCGCCGGAGTTCCGGGGCCTGAGGATGATCGACTGCACCGGTGATCTTGTAATCCCGGGAATGACGGATCTGCACATTCATGCGCCGCAGTATTCCTATATCGGAACGGGAATGGACTATGAGCTTTTGGAATGGCTTGACAACCGGACGTTTCCGGCCGAGAACTGTTATCGTGACACAAAGTACGCGGAGGCGGCTTACGCCGTATTTGCCGAAAAGATGAAAAACAGCGCTACGACGCGGGCTGTGATATTCGGGACCATCCATCGGGAGTCGACGCTGATCCTGATGGACCTGATGGAAAAATCGGGCCTTGTGACTTTGGTGGGAAAGGTCAATATGGACCGGAACGCCCCGTCCTATCTGCTTGAGCCGGATGCGGAAAGCGCGGCAGAGGATACGCGGCGGTTCCTCTGTGAGGTACAGGAAAGGCGGTATGTCAGGACAAAACCGATCATCACGCCGCGGTTTGTCATTTCATGCAGCGATGCGCTGATGGAAGAACTTGGGACAATTGCAGCAGAGAAAAAGCTTCCGGTGCAGTCCCATCTTTCCGAAAATCCGGACGAAATAGAGTTTGTGAAACAGCTGTCGCCGGAATCCCGGTTTTACGGGGATGCCTATGACCGCTGCGGCCTTTTCGGCAGGCAGTCGCCATGCGTTATGGCACACTGCGTGCACAGCACGGAGGAGGAGGCACAGCGGATCCGGGACAACGGGGTTTATATCGCTCACTGCCCGGCATCGAACATGAACCTGGCTTCGGGCATCGCGCCTATCCGGAAATATCTGGACATGGGGATCCATGTAGGGCTCGGTACTGATGTGGGGGCAGGGCACACGGTGTCTGTCTTCCGCACGGTGACGGAGGCAATCCAGGTATCCAAGCTGTATAAAAGGCTTGTCGACCCCGGCGCGAAAGCTCTCACTTTTGCGGAAAGCTTTTATCTTGCGACGAAGGGAGGAGGTTCCTTCTTCGGCAGGGTGGGGAGCTTCGAAAAGGGCTGCGAATTTGATGCCGTTGTGCTGGATGACAGCAGGGAGCTGCTTTGCGGAAGCGAAGATTCAGAGAGCAGACTGGAGAGAGCATTTTATCTCGGAATCGACCGGACGGGAATCATACGGAAGTTTGCCGCAGGGATAGAGACAGAACTGTATAACGAATAGGCAATTGCGGAATCTTGTGCTTCATGGTAATTGTATGAACATTCAAACGGCTTCCGCGCCAAGAACTTCTAACACTCACTCAAGATGTGGAAAAGCATTCGCAAAAATCGTAAACTCGCTTCGCTCAGACAGTACGATTTTTGCTCATTCCAAATCTTTCGTTCATGAAGAAGTTCTAAGGCTTGTGCAGAATGTTTGAATTGTTCATACAATTCCATTGCGCACAGAGTTTCGCAAACTACTATACAAAAGGAAGGCTGAAAGGAGGGATGTCCTGTGTATGCAGGAAAAAGAGTAGCAAGGGTGGATGCATACGACAAGGTAACCGGGCGGACCAGATATACCGATGACCTGTGCGACCGCAGCGCTTATATTGCCAGGGTGCTGCATTCGACGATTGCCCATGGAAAGGTTAAAAATATC
>CAMOXX010000041.1 GCA_946629475.1 uncultured Blautia sp.
CATGGGTAACAATCATCAGTGTTTTTCCTGTCCGGGAAAGATCGCGGATAACCGCCTGCACTTCGCCCACCATTGTGGGATCCAGGGCACTGGTCGGTTCGTCCAGCAGAATCACGTCCGGATCCATCGCCAGGGTCCTGGCTATCGCGATACGCTGCTTCTGCCCGCCGGAAAGCTCATCGGGATAGTTCAGCGCCTTTTCAGCCAGCCCGACGGTGCGCAGCAGCCGCATTCCGGTATCATATGCCTCCTGCTTCGATTTGTGCAGCAGATCCATCGGGGCCATCATGATGTTCTCGATCACCGTCTTGTGCCCGAACAGGTTGAAAGACTGAAACACCATCCCCATTTTCTGGCGTACTTTGCTGATATTGCATTTTCGTCCGGTTATCTCAACATCGTCCACCCAGATTTTTCCGGAAGTAGGCTTTTCCAGCAGGTTGATGCACCTGAGCAGCGTACTTTTCCCTGTCCCGGAGGGACCGATAACGGAAATGATGTCACCGTCACGGATTTCTATATTCACATCCTTCAAAGGAGTGACATTCGGATATTCCTTTTTCAAATGCTCAATTCGGATCATCGGTTTTCACTCCCCTCAGTATTTCCGCTTTTTTCCGGTTCTTCGGATTAAATCTGATACTGATTCTGCCGGCAAGGAACCCCACCAGTTCCTCCAGCAGGAAATAGATGACCGTGACCGCGATCAACGGAAAGAACGCTTCATAGGTACGGCTGCGCACGATATCACCCATCTTGGTCAGATCCTGCACTGCAATGTACCCGACGATGGCCGTAGCCTTGATCAGTCCTACAATCTCTCCTCTGTAGGCCGGCAGCACATGCGGCAGAGCCTGCGGGAGTATGATGCGGAAGAAAATACGCCGGTCGGGATAGCCCAGAGCGCAGGCCGCCTCATACTGACCGCCGTCTACAGCACCTACGCCCATTCTGAGCAGGCCGAACACTGCTGCGCCAAACGTCAGTGTAAAGCCGATCACTGCCACAACAATGCCGTTGATCGAGACTTTTCCAAATATAATATAGTAAAGAATCATCAAAAGCACTACCATCGGCATGCCCTGCACCAGCCACAGGACGAACCGTGTGATAATATTCGCTGCAGGATTGCCGTTTCTGCACATCATGAAAAGCGCAAAGCCCAGTGTCGTACCGAAGAGAATGGAAAACAGCGTAATAATCAAAGTAGTTTCCACGCCGGAAAAGAAAAGCTTATAACGATCCTCCCGGATAAAAGTCTTGCGGAAGCTTTCCGCGATGGACGCAAAAAATGACATATCCGATGTACCGGATGCTTCTTCACCGGCTGTCTGACCCGTAACTGCCGAGTTCTGCTCACTGGCGCTCAGATCTTTTGCCAGCACTCCCAGAACAATTCCGCCGTAGCTGGTCGGATCGGAAAACAGCACCTGCTCTTCCCGTTCCGGCGTCACATTCATGTCGGTCGTGAAGTCATACTTTCCCGATGCTATGGCCGGAATCCGGCCGGCAAAATCAACGTCTCCCAGTTCAAGGCTGTACCCACGGTCCCTGCAGAACCGGGCAACAAGGTCAATATCATACCCGACATTTTTCCCGTCTTTGATATAGGAGAAAGGCGCATCTGTCGAAGTGGTGACAACCTTGATGGTTCCGTTCTTTCCGGTCAGGCCGTCCAGATCCACAACCTTTCTGTCCTCGTCAACACCGAACCAGATATCATCCAGTTCCTGCATGGTACCGTCCTTCCAGCTCCGCGCAAGGAAATCATTCAGTTCCCCGCACAGCGCGGCGCTTTCCGGATCGTTTTTCCGAAACGCAAAGCTGTAGCTGTTCTGGGTGATCCTGTCATGGATATAATCGATTTCAGGCTGTTCCGCGTGAACAGCTTTCAGTCCGGGCTCATCCCCGAGGTAAGCGTCAATCTTTCCCGCAATCAGGGCAGAAATACAATCGGTATAACTGTTGAACAGCAGACATTCACTGTCCGGAAAATACTCTTTGGCAATATCCTCCATAAACGGCCCGGTCTGAATACCGAGACGCTTCCCGTTATAGTCCTGCCACCGGACACTTCCGGCCGTCTGCACGGTCTCCGCGGCCATTTCCTTCAAAACCACCACTGCTGCGCCGCCTGAGAAGTTTGGCCTGGAAAAAAGTACGCTTTCGGCACGCTCAGGAGTGATATTGATGCCCGCCGCCGCGAAATCGCACTTTCCTGACTGCACAGAGGTAAGGATCCCGTCAAAATTCATATCCACAATTTCCAGTCCGTACCCGCAGGACTCGCAGAACATGGCAGCCATTTCCATGTCATACCCTACAATCTCACCATCGCGCACGTACTCAAAGGGAGCGTATCCTGCTTCCGTCGCCACACGGAGCGTCCCGTTTTCCGCAGAAAGATCTGACAGTTCCGGCATGGTCTTCGCTTCCTCGTCATCGCCGAACCACTTGTCGGACAATGATTCCAGAGTCCCTTCCGGCAGCTGGTCAAGAAATGAATTAAACTGATCCCTTAAAGCCTCTCCTTTGTCATTTTTCGCAAATACGAGAGCGGCGTCAAAGGTATCCAGGTATTCCGGCAGGCAGGCCAACTGTTCGTCTTCTTTCATCAGAATCCGGGATACCGCTTCATCAACCACGAAAGCATCGATCTTGTCTCCCTTGAGGGCGGCCACTTCATCAGCTTTGCTGTTGAAGTACTGAATCTCTGCATCCGGCAGTTTTTCTTCAATCATCTTGTCGAAACTCGTTCCGGTCTGCACGCCGATGCGCTTGTCCGAGAGCTCGTCAATGGCTGTATATATGCCTTCCGGCACAGATGAAACATTCTGATTTGAGTCTGCATTAACCTCAGCCTCATTTTGCTGCTCTGCAGCAGGAATCTCCTCACCGGCAAAAGCATTTCCGGCAATCATCATCGTCAATGTCATTACCAGAGCTGTCAGCGCCGAATTTTTCCGCTTCATCCGGCAATCCTCCCTTTCTCAGTTAGGAACTGTTCAGAAATAACGTGTGCAGTTTACGCAGGATGCTTTTTCGAGTGCAAGGATGAAAACGTAGTCGATGCGGGCATCGACGAGGCTTTCAGACGCCGCAATCGGGAAAGCAGACAAGCAAAATGCACAAGTTATTTCGTGACAGTTCCTTACCCGGGAATTATATTTCAAACAGTTGTACATCTTATTTATTGCCGCTCATTCATATGGTTCTGCCTTTTCATCTCGTACATTTTCTTGTCGGCCTCATCCATCATCTGCCGGAAGGTAGTATCCCCCACCTCTCTTGCGTAGGCATAGCCCAGGGAAATGCTGACATTTTTTGCTTTCTCCGTCTCTTCAAAGCGCGCCACCATCTGATCGATCTTCTCAGGAGTGCAGTCCTTTACGATGGCGGCAAACTCGTCCCCGCCAAAGCGGAAGCAGTACTCGCCAAAACAGGACGAAATACAGTCCGCAGCTGTGCGGATCAGTTTGTCACCCGCGAGATGTCCCTCTGTGTCGTTTGTCCTTTTCAGATAATTTACGTCAAAAAGCAGAAGTGCCATGGAATAGCCTCTCTCTCCGGATTCCAGGAGATACTGCTCAAACCGGTACCGGTTGGGGAGGTTTGTCAGGGCATCTGTTTCTGCCGCAGATCTGAGAATGTTGTCCAGGGCATTGCGGCGCTTCAGCACATCATTATACGCTGCCGCAACCATCCGTACTTCCTTGAATCCCCGGTCCTCCTGCAGCGAAACATCTTCCGGAATCTGCTTCACAAACCGTGAAAGCGGCGCCAGGATCTGCCTGTACAGCGCAGCAAAAGCCGCGATCAGAATGACGATGATCATGATCGTGATTGTCCACAGCAGCTTTCTCATTATCGCGATTTTCCGGGAAGTTTCTGCCACTACTCTGGACGTATCCGACTTCATCATCTCCACACAGGCATTGACACTATCCGAGACCGTCTGTTTATTCAGTCCATATACCGACCCCAGCACAAGCGTTCTCGCAGCCGCTTCCTTTTGTACATCTGACATTTTCTGTTCTTCCTCCGTCAGTTCTGCCAACGGGATGGAAGTAAGCGGAGGAATCTCCGGAAGCGGATACACATCACGCATGAGACTGAGCGCATGGATCTGCGCCTCGAGCATGAAATCAGCACTGTTTGCGGCTTCTTCTATCAGAGCCAGTTCTTCCTCCCTCACGTCGTAGGTACGGAACTTTTCAAGCACCTGGCTTCCGCGGCGGGGCTGCGACAGTTCAAAAGCATATGCCTGAAGAGGGGCCACATTGATCTCGCCGGTTTCATTAAGGGGCATCAGGATAAAGTGGGAGGATGTCTCCGACAGCAGGCTGGACCCGGCCAGAATAGACGTTGCTTCTTCGGTATTTCTCCCGGCGTCCTGAGTAAACCGGGACAGTCTGCTGCTCGATGTATTGATCATGAAAATCACGGATAGTATCATTAGATGAAGCACTGCAAGAATTACTACGACCGGAATGACCAGCCTGTTTGCCGATATTCCGCCGACCCTGTTCTTTTCTTCTTTCTTATTCATCTTCACACGTTCCCCTTCATTATCTCCGACGCGGTTCTTCTTGAGCAATGAACAGTGAGCAGTATTTGTGAACCAACGTGTCTCTGATAATTATCTCTGCGATATCCGATACTATGGTTTCTATTATGATTGAATTATGAAAGAAATGCAATAGTAACTGTTCAGTACTTTCGCAGAAACACGCAATATGAGGCGGCCCGTTTAAACAAAAAAGCGGTTCTATGAAAGCCCGGTCCTGAGCTCTCATAAAACCGCCTTTATACAATTACGCTCCGGAACGGGCATGATATCATGCGAAAAATCCGCCTCAGCCTTCGATTCCCTCAAGCTTCCAGATAAATCTCACTTTTCCGCTCATTCCATCTGTGAGCCCTGTATAGCTCTCATAGGCTTCCCCGAGGGAGATCGTCTCCTTCAGCGCTTCCGGCACACCCGAAAGATCCGGGATTGCTCCGTTCAGGATTCCGGTTCCGAGCAGAAGCTTCGTAACTCCCGCCTGCAGCTCACCGGCACCATCGCTCAGCTGGTCCGCGCCGTCCTTCGCCTGCTGAACGCCATCGGTATAGGCAGTGACGCCTTCGCAGAACTCCTTCACAGAATTCAGCTTTTCGATGGCTCCTTCGATCTTCTCCTTATCTTCGCCCTGCGCTGCCGCTGCTACCAATCCAAGGACCGTCTCGTAATTGTCAGCATTCAGCTCTGTCAGAGGTACTCCCGCTTCATTCAGCTGGTCCTTCACGGTCTCCAGTACACCGTCAAAAATCTGCTCCGCGCCGTCCTGCAGCGCCTCATTGTTTGCGGTCAGCTCTCCGAGTCCTTCTGCCAGGGCATCCGCTCCTTCCTTCAGCTGGCCCGCCCCGTCGTTCAGGCTTGTAACACCCTCCATGATCTGTCCAACGCCGCTCTTCAGGCCGCCGAGCTTTCCGAATACATCATCGATGAACGAAGTCGTGTCTGCTTCCGAAGAGGTGAACAGTTCATTTGTCACAAGGGTGTATCCGGTTCCCCATGAAAAGCTGTCAGTATGACCTGTAATCTCCACATAGTCCGGCACCTCGGCCTTCGCAAGCTTTGTGAGGGAGGCATAGGCCGGGTTCTCAAGATCCTCGGAAATTCCCGGAAATGCAATACCGACACCAATCGTGTGTTCACCATCACTCAGCACCCGGCCGTTGGTGATCTGCACATCACTCATCACGTCTTCATCCAGCAGGAAGCCTGTCACTACCGTAAAGGGAACATGAAGAGTGTTCGTCTCTCCGTCGATCTCCACATCCCTCTGCTCATGGTTCTCATAATCATAGCGGATGGTGATATCACCGCTCTTGCCGGCGATTTCCTCCGGGGCTGCCTCTTCTCCGTTCAGGTAGTAGGTAACCGAAACCGTCACCGGAAGCTCTTCATCAGCAGTTCCCTGATAAAAGATATCGTTTCCTTCAGCGCTCCACTCAATCTCTCCATCTTCGGTTTCCGAAAATTCCTCATCGCCCTTCAGATTCTCAATATCCGAAAGGTTTGTCTCATCCTCGATCACTGCTTCGTTCGTTTCGTTGTTCAGCCAGTCACTCACAATAATTTTATTCGGATTCCCCGAAGCGTCCGCAATGACATAGACGGTCTCCTCCTTGCGGGCGGCGGACTCTGTGCTTTCCTCCGTGGTTTCCGAAGCATTGACCGGATATGCAGACTGTCCGATCAGCATCGCTGCCGAAAGCGCAAACGCGGAAGCTCTCATAATGCGGGTGTTTCTTCTATTATTATACATGGAATCTTCCTCCTCATCTCATTCCTCTGGTTGTCGCCCGGATAATTCTGTCGAAGAACAGAAGCATTGCCGGAAGAATCAGGATAACGCAAGCCATACTGATCACGGCTCCACGGGCCATCAGCATGCACATGGATTTGATAATATCAATGTTGGAATAAACGGCAACACCGCAGGTCGCCGCAAACAGGCCCATGCCACTGATGATAATCGAAGGTGCTGATGCAGCGAGCGCTGTTTTCACCGATTCCTTCTTATCTTTACCACCGTTCCGCTCTGCCTTATACCGCGTCGTCATCAGAATCGCGTAGTCCACGGTAGCCCCAAGCTGAATTGTGCTGATGCAGATCGGCGCGATAAACGGAAGCGGCTGTCCCAGGAAATGCGCGAGGCCCAGGTTGATGAAGATGGCAAGCTCGATCACACCGATCAGGATCACCGGGATGGACAGGCTCTGCATCACCAGCAGAATGATGACGAAAATCGTCAGGATGGAGACGGCATTGACCACCTTGAAATCATGTCCGGTCGTCTCGATCATATCCTTCATGCAAGGTGCCTCCCCGATCAGCATCCCCGTTTCATCGTACTTTTTCAGGATGCTGTTCAGCTCATCTAACTGATCGTTGACCTCTTCACTTGCAACTTTATACTCCGAGCTGATCATCATCAGTTCCCATTTTTCGCTTTTCAGCATGCTCACCGCATCATCCGGGAGCATTTCCACAGGAATCTGCCCGCCCGTGAGTGATTCCATGCCAAGCACAAACTTTACTCCGTCAACATCCTCCATCTCGCGGATCATAGCCAGTTTGTCTTTTGATGAAACATTGCTGTCCACCAGCAGCATATGAGTAGATGCGATGTTGAAGTCATCCGCCAGCTTGTTTTTCGCGGTCACATATTCTATATAATCCGGCAGGCAGTCTCCCATATCATAGTAGACCTCCTGGTTTGTCTTCTGATATCCGTACAGGGACGGGACAAGCAGGGCCACAAATACAACCAGGAAAACCGGAAAAATGCGCACCAGTTTTTCGGAGACAGTATGCATATCCGGAATCAGCGGCTTATGCCTCGTTTTACGGAGCGGCTTGTCCAGCAGCAGGATCATAGCCGGCAGAACCGTCACACTGCCGAGAACGCCCAGCAGGACACCTTTTGCCATGACAATGCCGAGATCCCGTCCAAGAGTAAAGCTCATAAAACAGAGAGCGATAAATCCGGCGATTGTCGTTACGGAGCTCCCGACCACAGATACCAGCGTATCGTGAATCGCGTGAGCCATCGCCTCGTTGTTCTTATCTTTTTCGCCGTCCGCTCCGATCAGGCCGCGGTGCTCGTTGTAGCTGTTCCACAGGAAGATTGAATAGTCCATTGTCACGGCCAGCTGAAGTACGGCTGAAAGCGCTTTTGTGATATAGGAAATCTCCCCAAGAAAATAGTTGCTTCCAAGATTCAGCAAAATCATCATTCCGATCGCCGCAATAAATACGAGCGGAACCAGCCAGCTGTCGAGGAAAAGGAACATGGCAGCCAGTGCGCAGGCAACGGCAAGGCCGACATAAACCGGCTCCTCCTTCTCGCACAGATCCTTCAGGTCTGTCACCAGGGCGGACAGCCCCGAAACAAAGCACTGTTTTCCGGCGATAGACCGGATCTCCCTGACCGCATCCATGGTTACATCCTCGGATGTCCCGCTGTCAAAGAAAACTGCCACGGCTGTCGAGTGATCCGTGTTAAACACTTCATAGATTTTGTCCGGCAAAATTTCCTTCGGGATCGTAAGATCCGCCAGGGAAGAGTACCACAGTACGCTGTCGACATGCTGTACATTTTTCAGTTTCCCGATCAGGTCTTCGACATCCTTGTCCGGCATGTCCTCAACAATCAGGATGGAAAACGCTCCTTTGCCGAACTCCGTGAGAAGTTCTCCCTGCCCTTTCACCGTGTCCATATCGGAAGGCAGGTAATCGAGCATATCATAATTAACTCTCGTCCTGATCATACCAAGCACAGCAGGTATCATCAGAATCAGCGCGGCGATCAGTATCGGAACACGCTGCTTTACTACTGTTTTTGAAAAACGCATTTCAATCCCCTCCAATGTGTTAGCACTCTTGTTGTGCGGTTGCTAACTATGTCTGAACATACATTACAGGGACTGACCGCAAATAGAAATAGGCGATGGTGCGACGTTTGCCCAAAATTTGGGCATTTTTATATTTTTATCTGATTTTCTGTTGTCTTTCCTCCTGGCCACGATTATAATTCAGGGTACAGTCCGGAAGTGGAGAACCCCCTATTACAGGAATTGAAAAGTGAAACAGTTACTCATTTGAATCATAAGGAGTTTATTATGTCAGACCTGACAAAAAAAGCGATCAAGGATTCTTTTCGGAAGCTGCTTCAGGAACGTCCGCTCACAAGAATCACCGTTCGTGAGATTGCCGCCGACTGCGGCATTAACAGAAATACGTTCTATTACCATTATCATGATATCCCGGAGCTCATGGATGAAATCATAAAAGACGGGGCAGCCGGACTGATCGCCGACTACCCCGATATTTCCTCACTCGATGAGTGTGTGGAGAGTGCTTTCCGCTTTGTGCTGGAAAACCGCCGCTCCATCAACCATATTTATCATTCCATAGACCGGGAGATATTCGAGCAGTATCTGATGAGCATATGCGAATACGCGGTAACCTCCTGGTACGGCTCGGCTGTAAAAAGCGCCGGGGCCGGTCCGCTGCGGGAAAACCCGGACAGTTCAAGGATTCTGAAGTTTATCCGGTATGAACTGTTCGGCGCCTGTGTTGATTTTATGAATGAAGGGATGCCGCCGGAGGCCATGGACGAAGCGAAGCATCTGCTTCATCTGTCACTCAAGGTGCTTGATTCCTCACAATCCAGCTGAAATGAAGGCACTCCGTAACTGCTCAGAACAAGGAGAGCACTTGCTGCTGAACCCGTCCAAAAACGTGATGCGTCAGGCAAAATTACAGCACTCCGACAAAGTATCTCAGCAGCAGGTTCCACGAATACAGAAGCTGCAGAAAGCGGTCATGCTCAATGTATTCCATCGCGGTCCTGCCGATCTGGGTATTGCACAGGACGGTTGCCGCCAGCATGAGAACCCATATGAGAAAGACATACCTTGCGCCCCCCAGAGCAGCACCCCCAAGCTTGTTCAGGCCGTGGAGCACTGGAAGCCGCGTGAAGATGTCCAGCACAATCACAAGGATCCTGAGAACGATCGTCACAATCAGATAAGTAATCAGGAACGAAGCCCCGCCCAGTATTACCGACGCAATGTACCCGGACACATAATCCACAAAGGAGCTCACATTCAGCTTGCGGTATCCTTCGGCATTGTTGTTCCGGAGCAGGGCTCTTGTGAGAGAATCCGGCAGGTCCAGGCCTTCGATGATCTCCGTCTGTTCATCCGCGCGGATCGTCTGCTCCGTCCCCAATTCCTCCTCGATCGCTTCCTTTGTCCGGTCCGTCACTTTTGACTCCAGCGGAGTAACCTCCCGTAAAAAGCGGTTGACATAAGGATTCAAAAACCAGACCAGCGCAATCGATACGAAGACAATCACAAGTGAAACAAACTCTTTTACAAGCCCGCGCGCATATCCAATGACAACCCCCGCAAGGATGCACACTGCGCAGACAATTCCCGGCCAGGACAGGCCTGCCCCCTCTATTTTCAGTGTCAGTTCATTAAAAAAATCCATTTATATTTGTTCTCCGGCTTTTTCTGGCAGAAACCGCGCTCAGCAGCTCCATCATTCTGAATGCTTCGTACTTATCAAGTCAGTTTGATAACCTGAAGCCCCGAATCCAGGACGAGCAGATACCGGTTCCAGCCGATTTTCCAGAAGTCATTGATCGTGCCGTCCACCGTACCGTTATACTTTTCCTTCCCGTTATCGTCAAGCACACACATCTGGGAATTATTGTACATCAGAATGCGGCCGCCGCTGATCCGGATACTCGTATAAGGAATGTTGAAATCCTTTGAGAATTTCATCCTTCCGCCCGTATCATACACTTCCATCGTATAGAGCTTGTCCTTGTCATCGTTGCGGAACACGAGGCCGATCATATTCTTATCGTTGAACACCGACACGATCTCCTTGTTCACGCTGACCTGTCCGGTCTGCTTCGGAACCTGCTTGCCTTCGTAGATGACAAAACCGTCTTCCCGGATTGCCGTACTGTGCGTTCCTCCCAGATACTCCACTTCGGGGATTACGATTCCGTCATACTCATATCCGCTGACAATCCTGTCGTCCTCCGTCTGTCCCACATTCCCGAAATTGTAAAAGGCGACGTAGCTCGTCGTTTCACCGCCCGATACAAACTGATAGGTCACCATCATGATGATCCCGTCATTGGAAATGGCCACATCCATCGGATATCCCGGATCATCGATTTTTGTCTGATTCTCCGCAATCAGGCTTCCGTCCGTACCATAGTAGTTGATCCAGGTGTCCTCGCCGCTGTCAAGAATCGCAGCTACAAGACCGTTGGAAGAAATCCGGGCTTTCACAATATTATAGGAAGTTGTGCAGCTTCCGGTCAGGCCGTTCTTGTCGTACATTTCCAGCCTTGTGCCGTCCTTGTCCGCAACCACAACACGCTTCCCGTTCACATCCGCAACCGGATTCTGCATCGAATGAATTTCACTCCATACAGTTTCAAGATCCTTTGTCACAAGAGAAACCTCATCGGGACTGTACTTGAGAATTTTCCCATCCAGCTCCACATATTTTGTAGATACCGTATCTTCCTGCTCCGTGCTTGCGGTAATCTTATAGTTATGATATGTTCTCTGCGTCAAAAAAATCAGCGTAATGATCGCTGCCAGAATCACCACCGCCAGAACGATCAGAATCGCCGCTCTTCTGTTGCGCCTTCTTCTCTTTTTTCTGCGGATTGTCTCATCACGGTCGTTTCTTCTTGCCATAATAACCCTTATCCTGATAAAACAGGGGACGTATCGCGCGCCCCCTGTCACATTATCTATTTACGCCAAAAATTCTTTGATCTGTGCGTAGATTCCATCAGCATCCAGCTGATATTTTTTCAGCAGTGCACCGGCCGGACCGGATTCACCGAACACATCACGCACACCGATCCGTTTTACGGGAACCGGGCAGTTCTCGGAAAGAACCTCGCACACAGCGCCGCCCAGACCGCCGATAATTGAATGCTCTTCGACCGTCACAACCTTGCCGGTTTCCTTTGCCGAGGCAATCACCAGTTCTTCATCGAGAGGCTTGATGGTGTGGATATTGATCACCTTCGCGTCGATGCCTTCCTCAGCAAGCTTTGCAGCTGCATCGAGGGATGCCGCAACGCAGAGTCCGTTGGCAATGATGGTGAGGTCTTTCCCCTCCCGGAGCACAATACCCTTGCCGAGTTCAAATTTGTAATCCGGGTTGTCATTGATCACCGGGACTGCAGCACGTCCGAATCTCATGTAAACCGGGCCCTTGTGTTCGTAGGCAGCCTCTACCAGAGCTTTTGCCTCAATATCGTCGGACGGACACGCGACTACCATGCCGGGAATCACTCTCATCAGAGCGAAGTCCTCGCAGCACTGATGGCTCGCGCCGTCCTCACCAACGGAGATTCCGCCGTGGGTCGCGCCGATCTTTACATTCAGCTGCGGATAAGCGATGGAGTTGCGGACCTGCTCAAATGCACGTCCGGACGCAAACATCGCGAAAGTGCTGAAGAAAGGAACCTTTCCGGTAGTCGCGATTCCTGCTGCCACGCCGGCCATGTTGCACTCGGCGATACCGCAGTCGATATGACGCTCCGGAAATTCTTTTTTGAAGATACCAGTCTGGGTAGCAGCCGCAAGGTCAGCGTCGAGAACCACCATGTCCGCATGCTTTTTCCCAAGCTCTACCAGAGCATTGCCATAGCTGGCTCTTGTTGCGATTTTCTTTACTTCTGACATAATGCTTCACCTGCCTTCTCGAGTTCTGCCATTGCCTGCTGATACTGCTCGTCGTTCGGAGCTTTTCCATGCCATCCGACCTGGTTCTCCATAAACGAAACGCCCTTGCCCTTGACGGTCTTCATGATGATCGCCGTCGGCATTCCCTTGGTATTCCTTGCTTCCTGGAATGCTGCCCTCAGCTGGTCAAAATCATTACCGTCCGCTACGTTGATTACATGGAAATTAAACGCCTCGAATTTTTTGTCGATCGGGTACGGCGAATTGACCTGGTCAATCGGTCCATCGATCTGAAGGTTATTGTTATCGACAATCACGACAAAATTGTCAAGCTTGCGGAAGCCTGCAAACATCGCAGCCTCCCAGACCTGGCCTTCCTGAATTTCGCCGTCGCCCAGAAGCGTGTATACGCGATAATCGTCACCATAGAGCTTGGCTGAGAGCGCCATGCCTGCTGCTGCCGAGATTCCCTGGCCCAGGGAACCGCTCGACATATCAACGCCCGGAATGTGCTTCATATCCGGATGGCCCTGAAGGTAGGAGCCGAGATGGCGGAGCGTGGTGAGATCCTCCTTCGGGAAAAAGCCGCGCTCAGCAAGTACCGAATAGTATCCGGGAGCCGTGTGCCCTTTGGAAAGGACAAACCGGTCGCGGTCCGGCTTTTTTGGATCCTTGGGATCGATGTTCAGTTCTTCAAAATAAAGATAGGTGTACAGATCCGCAGAAGAAAGTGATCCGCCCGGATGGCCGGAAGCTGCAGCATGCACTGCAGTCACAATACTCTTGCGAACTTCGTTTGCAATTTTCTGAAGTTCAATGTTGTCCATAGTTTTTCTCCTTTTTGATTGGCCGTTCAGCAGGATTATCCCTGCGGTATTTTTATTCGCCGAATACGGCAATGTAGTCCTTTTTGAATTTTTCAATTCCCGCATCTGTCAGAGGATGATGCAGCATCTGCTCGAGAACCTTGTAAGGTACTGTTGCAATATCGGCACCCGCGAGAGCGCACTCGGTTACATGGATCGGATGGCGGACACTGGCCGCGATAATCTCGGTTTCGATTCCTGCTACTGCAAACATCTCGGCGATCTCGGAAATCAGGGATACTCCGTCCGTTGAAATGTCATCAAGGCGTCCGAGGAACGGTGAAACAAAGGTTGCTCCTGCACGTGCAGCCAGAAGTGCCTGCGCTGCTGTAAAAATCAGGGTTACGTTTGTTTTGATTCCTTCCTTTGAGAGAACCTTGACTGCCTTCAGGCCTTCGCCCGTCATCGGGATTTTGACAACCATGTTCGGATGGATTGCCGCAATCTCTCTGCCCTCACGGATCATTCCCTCGGCGTCCGTTGTGGTTGCCTTGACTTCACCGCTGATCGGTCCGTCAACGATCGAGGTGATCTCTTTGATTACTTCGTTAAAGTCACGCCCCTCTTTTGCGATCAATGAAGGGTTCGTAGTGACTCCGCAGATAATTCCCATGTCATTTGCCGCTTTAATATCTTCTACATTTGCTGTGTCGATGAAGAATTTCATTCTTATTTCCTCCCTGATGATAAAAAAACGATACCTGCAATGCAATCAGAAGCCTTGGGTCAACGGTTTCCGAGCTTCTGGTTCTATTATAGCACACGGGCTGTGTCGGTCAAGAAAAACCCTCATCACAGGTCTATCCGGCCTTCCAGCGCACGCAGAAGCGTCACCTCATCGATATACTCGAGATCCCCTCCCACAGGCACGCCGCTGGCGATCCTGCTGACACGGATTCCGGAAGGCTTGATCAGCTTGCTGATGTACATTGCCGTTGTCTCCCCTTCCAGGCTCGAGTTGGTCGCAATAATCACTTCGGTCACATCCTCTGTCTGCAGGCGCGTGATCAGCTCCTTCAGACGGATATCATCCGGACCGACCCCGAGCATGGGCGAAATTGCCCCATGGAGTACGTGGTAAACTCCTTCGTACTTTCCGGTTTTTTCATATGCCGCCAGGTCACGTGTATTCTCCACCACCATGATCGTATGATGGTCGCGATTTTCATTTGCGCATATGGGGCAGAGTTCCTGGTCCGTCAGTGTGAAGCAGCTTTTACAGTAGCGGACATTCTGCCTGGCATCCCTGATGGACCCTGTCAGAAGCTCCACCTGGTCGGAGGGCATGCTCATGATATGAAACGCAAGCCGCTGCGCCGATTTTGCGCCGATTCCCGGCAGGTGGGACAGCTGTTCAATCAGTTTATTGATATGGCTGCTGTAGTAATCCATCAGAACGGCAGGCCTCCGCCGAGTCCGCCAAGTCCTCCAAGTCCGCCGAGACCGCCGGTGAGCCTTGCCATCACAGCCTGGGATTCCTCCTCCATCTTCCGAAGGGCTTCATTCGTCGCTGCCACAATCAGGTCCTCCAGCATCTCGATATCGTCCGGATCCACAACTTCCTCGGAGAGTTTCACCTTTGTAACGGTACGGCTGCCCGTCACGGTGACTTCCACTGCTCCGCCGCCGGCTGCTGCCGTGAATTCCTTTTCTTCAAGAGCCTTCTGGCTCTCTTCCATCTGCTTCTGCATTTTCTGCGCCTGTTTCATCAGGTTGTTCATGTTCCCCGGCATTCCCATGCCGTTGTATCCGCCTCTTTTTGCCATTTATATTCCTCCTTGACGTCATTGCTTTTAAGATATCAGTACAGTATCCGTTCGCGTACATGCACCCCTGTTCGGAATGCTTCGCATTCAGGTGCATGCACCCCATTCGGAATGCTTCGCATTCC
>CAMOXX010000042.1 GCA_946629475.1 uncultured Blautia sp.
TCACTTGATTAACCTGCACACCTGCAGTATTTTCCGGGTGATTCGCAAGAATTCCCGGGTGTCGTCTTCTCCGATTTCTTCAATCAGGTCATGATAAACTTCTGAAGCCTGCCGGTAGGTTTGGGATACATATTCCCGCCCATGGGCAGTGAGTGTTACCAGGATCCTGCGGCCATCCGCAGGATCCTTTTTACGTTCGATCAGATTTTTCTTTTCCAAGGCCTTAAGAACATTTGCAACTCTCCCGGGCGTCAGATCAAGGCGTTCCGCGAACTCTCCCGCGGTATGGGAATCGGGCTCGTGGTACAGAATATACAGAATGCTGTATTCCCCGGATGCGTTCAAAAACTGTGTAAGCTGTGACAGCTGCTTGGAATACTGAAGCTGATTAATCAGGAGCTGCTGAGTCAGATCCTCCAGGTTTTCGGCCTGTTCCATATTATCCATGGCTCCGTTCCGTCACTTCACTTCATAATTTACATACTCAGGCTTTTTATGCGTCTGGGAAGCCCAGATTTCTTCAGCGTTCGGCTGCCAGCTGTCGGCATAGTCCCTGCATTTGCCGCAAAGATGCTCTACGGTTTCAGGAGATTCCAGGTCAGTGCTGTGCGCGCCGGTATCATGCACCATCTTCTGCAGGATCTCGGGATTTTCGAGCATCGGGCAGGGACGGAGATGGTTGTTGTTGAACGGCTGCCCGTGATGGTAAGCCATGAAAAGAGGACTCTGCAGGATTTCCAGGATGGAATGATCATGGATGTTCGCATTGGAATAGTGGATAAACACACAGGGTTCCGCATCACCGGCAGAATTAATATGGAAGTAATTCCTTCCTCCGGCGATACATCCGCCTACATATTCACCATCATTCTGGAAGTCCATCGGATAAAAATCTATGTCGCATTCCGAAGAGCGGAGCCAGCGGATCTTTTTGATCATGTACCGGCGCTGCTCCATGGTCGGAAGGAGTTCCGGAGCGGCGTTATTTCCGACCGGCATATAATGGAAGTAGAATCCGAAACGGGCGCCTTTTTCAGAAAGCATGCGGATGAATTTCTCGTCCGTAACGGCCTCGATATTAGCCCTGGTGTAGCAGATGGAGGTTCCGAAAAGGATACCGTGCTTTTTCAGAAGATCCATTGCTTTCATTACTGCTTCGTAATGGCCGACGCCGCGCCGTGAGTCGTTGGTTTCGGGGGTCCCTTCGATGGAAAGCTGGAAGGTGATATTTCCGAGACGAACCACTTCTTTGCAGAACTCTTCATCGATCAGAGTGGAGTTTGTGTAAATTGAAAATTCAGCATCGTTGTGCTTTTCCGCAAGACGGAGAATGTCTTTTTTGCGTACCAGAGGCTCGCCGCCGGTCATCATGTACAGGTAGGCGCCAAGCTCCTTGCCTTCGGTGACGATTTTGTCCATATCCTCAAAGCTTAAATTGTGCTTGTGTCCGTAGGTTCCGGACCAGCAGCCTACACAGTGCATATTGCATGCGGAGGTCGGATCAAAAAGAATCAGCCAGGGAATGTTGCAGTTGTAGATGGTACGGTTTTTACGGATTGTTTTGGTTCCGCGGAAGAAGGCCTCAAAACCAAGATTGAGGAGTGCCATTTTTGCAACATGCGGGTCAGTTTCGTCAAGAAGACGGTTGATATAGCGAACCCACCGATTGTCAGGATTGCTCAGAGCCTTCTTGGCATTTTCGTACCATTCATCCGAAAACCCTTTCCCCCAGAATTTTTTTCCCATTTCGAGGAGCTGGTTGAACGTTTTTGTGCGGTCAGCATTTGCCCGGTTAATGAGCGCGTCGATCAGGACGCCTGCGGCGGCGCGTTCGGTCTTGTGTTGAATGAGTTCGAGTGTGTTTGCCATAGTAAATAATCTCTCCTGTCTGTTGTTGTCGGACGAGTGTATCTCATCTCTGTTCAGATCATTTTCCAAACTCATAAGAGAATGGTCCATAAAATCCGATGGGTTTATTTTCTACTGGAAAGTATTATATGCTTGCAGTTATAGGATGTCAACACGTAATTGTAAAAAAATCAGTTGTTTCTGCAAGATATGGTTTTGGATACTACATGTCGAATGCAATGTGCAAACTCTGAACCCATGCAAGCTTGGCGGCAGGTGGATGAAAGGACCTGGGGCCCATCTTGATGAATATCGCCGCAGTTGCCTAAATTGTCTGTCCATGGTAAGATAATCGCAGCTGTTCGGCGTTTGTTCAGAACAGCTGTGATCATTTCAATGACTCGGGCAGGCATTTTTCAGGAGAATTCTTAACGTGATGAATAATAAAACAGCATATCCGCTGCGGCGGATTGTTTTGATCTGGATCCTTGGAATCATAAGTATATGTTTTTTACTGGCATTTGGGCCGGCGGAAGCGTTTCTGCCAAAAGCAGAAGTACAGTCTTCAAATGAAAAAGAGTCCGCAGACTCCGAAAGCGAACTGACGGACGGAGCGGCCAGGCATACGGAAAACCGTAAAGAGAGTAAAGAGGAGAAAGAAGCTGAGAGCGATACAAAAGCCGGAGCTTCGGCTTTTCAGATCATTCTGATCTGCGGGGCGTATACGCTGATGCTTGCGGTTGCTCTGATTTTTACCGGAGGCATTTCGTGGGAAGCTGCCTGCTATGTCACTGTATTTTATATAGCTGCCGCGCTTCCGATGCTCCGCGGGCCTGTTTTTGCGCTTTCAATCATGATTGACCATGCTGCGTTCCTGCTTTGGGTGCTCTGCATGCCCCGGCTGAGAAAGGAAATAGGACGGGTTCGTGCATATGAGTATTTTCTGATCCTGTTCAATGCGTTTCTGATTGTCTCGGGCTATTGCCTGATCCGATATTATGGCGGTGTGGAAAACCTGGATTTTGTCACCTATATCCGTCCGGCTGTCTATGCTGCCGGTTTTCTTCTGACCGCCCATATATTGTATCTGATCCGGCTTTTCCGGAGAAACCGGTACAGTACGTCGCGCATGCTGATTGCGGGGGCGTTCTTTTTCACGTTCAGCTGTGTGCTGAACCGGCAGGACGTTTATTTTGCTGCCGGCCTTGTGCTTCTGCTGGCGTATCTTATCTATTACCTTGTAAAGGATGAACCGGGGATGCTCTCCTTTATGGACAGGACTGTGGACGATTCACCGGCCCAGTACCGAAAAAGGCTGCGGGCAGCCGCGTTTCTCGCGATAATCCCTGCGGTCTATTTCGGAATGCTCTCTATTGCAAGGTACCGCACCTTCCAGGCATCCAACTTTGATCTGGGAATATTTGCCCAGATGTATGAATATATGGCCAGAACAGGCATGCCGCTTACGACTGCTGAGAGAGGCTTTCTGCTGTCGCATATGTACGTTCATTTTTCACCGGTATTCTACCTGTTCCTTCCAATTTATATGATTTTCCGGAATGTGGAAAGCCTGCTTATAATACAGGCGGTGATGGTGTTTGCGGGGGTCGTTCCCCTGTTCCTGATCTGCAGGCACTATAAGCTGAAACCGGTGATGACATTTCTGGTTTCGTGCATCTATCTGCTGCTTCCGGCGATCGGACAGCCGCTTTTGTTTGATTTTCACGAGAATAAGTTTATTCCGTTTTTTGTGCTGTGGTTCCTCTGGTTTTACCTTGAGAAGAAGAACGGATGGGCGCTGCTTTTTCTGCTGCTCAGCCTGATGATCAAAGAAGATACGGCAATTTTCCTGATGTTTTTTGCCCTGTACCGGATTGTCGGGAAAAAGGAATACCGGCGGGGCGGGATTCTGCTGGCGATCTCGGCAGTCTACTTTGCAGGCGTGATGATGTTTATCGGAAGCCATGGGGAAGGCCTGGTGGAAGGTCATTATTCCATGTACTATCTGGAGGGAGAATCCGGCCTGTTTGCCCTTGCAAAGAATATACTTCTTGAGCCGGGCAGATTTCTCGGTCAGGTGTTTGACCGGGAAAATCTGGGTTATATCTTCTGCACGCTTGGTGTTCTCCTTTTTGTGCCGCTGTTCTGCAGGGACAAGAGAAGGCTGATTCTTCTGATTCCATATGTGGCCTTCTGCCTGATGACATCCTATCCCTCACAGCACAATGTGGGATACCAGTATACTTACGGCCCGGCGGTGCTGATGCTGCTTCTGTTTATTATGAATCTGAGCGAGATGGAAAAGAGCACACAGTACATCGTATGCCTGACAGCAGTATGCGCGTGCCTTCTGATGTCCTACGCCTACCGGGGGGAGTATTCCTACCGGTACTTTACAGAATGGTATGAGGACAGGGAGCTTTACGCGAAGGAAGAATCCTTCCTGCAGGAAATACCGGCGGACGCTTCCGTCACGGCGGACGGACTGATCACACCGCACCTGTCCCATGTATATGAGCTTTACGAGTATGACAACGACGAACTGAAAGAGACAGACTACTATCTGCTGAGAAAAGGCGCAAAATACGGGAAATTCAAAAGAAAATACGAAAAGATGGGATATAAACTGGAAAAAACAGTCGGAGACATACGAGTGTATACCCTGCAGTAGTACGAAAAGATCACGAGAGATACCCCTCCCTGCCCAGCGTGCCCGGGGAGGGAGGGGTATGGGGAGGGGGGAAGCGGGCTTCGCAACTCTGAGCGCACCCCCCTCCCCGCATCTAAAGAAAGAAGTTAGAATAAGGTATTAATAGTATTTATACCTCAACCAATACGCGCAGCTTGAATGTCCATAACTGGAGCTGCTCCGCTCGATTTTTACATAGTATCTTCCTGCGCTGCGGGCATACTGACCGGACAATCCAGTATATCTGGTATAAAGATTATAATAGTTGTCTTCATTGTTGATCCAGGAATCAATCACCTTGCCGGAAGAATAGGTTCCCGGTCCATAGAGCTTCAGGTTAAAGTACCCCTCGCCCTGAAGCTTGAAGTAAAGACGGATTCTCTTCGGTGAGGAGAGATAGAAGGTATACCAGTCACACTTCTTCCAGCTCTCATTGCCGGGCATGACGCCGGTAGTGGTCTTGTTGTAGCTGAGACCGCGGCTGTTTTTCATGCTGCCGCCGCCCTTGTTGGATTTCTTTGCCAGGCTGGCTCCAAGGCTGTAGTAGTAAGTGGAGGAGTAAACCTTCAGGTAGTATGTTCCTGTTTTCACTCCGTAGTAGGCATAATTTCCGGTATAGGAATTGATGGTATTCCAGCCGCCGTTCGCGTTGATGTTCTTTTTGCTTCCGTTCAGCAGCTGCAGATAGAGAGCGCCGTTATTGCTGTTTCTGCCGGAGACGGTGAGAAGTCCGGAGCCGGTGCATTTGATGCGGTAGATTTCCGCATCGGCTGTCCTGTCGTATCCTACTTTTACAACGTTCACTTTGGAGGCGCCGACCTGTGCGGGCTCATCCTCCGGAGCGCCGAGTTTGGTGTACTGTCTTTCTGTTCCATCGAGCGGAAATGAGACATTGTCTGCTGCTGAAGCCAGTGTTCCCATCAGCAGGCACATGGAAAGTGCCATGAAAAGAACAAGAAGGCGTTTTGTCCAGTTCTTCATAAATTTACCCCCTTCTGAAAAAAGCTGAACACATGAAAAATGTATAGATTAAAAAAACATCTATAAGCAGAATATAGCATATTTCACAAAACACCGCAATGTATAAATCAGTTTCTGAGGATGATTGTTTTTCACTACTGATAATGCTATAATATGTTGCATTAAACTATCTGTTTATGGAGGAAATACCCGTGCTGAAAAGCCACGAAAAATTTCATTCATCCAATGGAAAACGACTGATCCTGGTGGCTGAGGACGAGTCTGCCAACCGCGGGATTCTTGGGAATGTCCTTGGGGATGATTATGAGGTGATTTTTGCCTGCGACGGCAGGGAGGCTCTGGAAAAGGTCAGGGAGTATAAGCAGGACATCAGCCTGCTGCTTTTGGATCTTATGATGCCGGTCCTTTCCGGGATTGAGGTTCTGAAAAAAATCAAATCAGATCCGGAGCTTCGGCAGATCCCCGTGATTGTCCTTACTGCGGACCAGAACGCCGAAGTGGAGAGCCTTACACTCGGCGCAATCGATTATATTCCCAAGCCTTACCCGAAACCGGAGATTATTCATGCCAGAATCCTGAAGGCGATCGAACTCTCGGAGAACAGGGACATCATCGAATTAACAGAGAGAGATGCGCTGACAGGGCTTTATAACCGGGAATATTTTTACAGCTATGCCGAACAGTATGACCAGCATCACCGGGACCGCGAGATGGACGCGATCGTTGTGGATATCAACCATTTTCACATGATCAACGAACGGTTCGGAACTGCTTACGGGGATGAGGTTTTGCGGAGCATCGGGCAGAAAATCCTTGAGTGTGTGGCGGATAACGACGGGATTGTCTGCCGCCGCGAGGCCGACACCTTCATGGCGTATTGCCCTCATGGGGCAGACTATAAGGCGATCCTTGAACATGCTTCGGTTGTTCTCACGGAAGGGGAATCGGTCAACAACCGCGTCCGCCTGCGCATGGGCGTGTACGCCAAAGTGGATAAATCCCTGGAGGCTGTCCGCCGGTTTGACCGGGCAAAGCTTGCTGCGGATACTGTGAGGAACAGCTATTCCAACGCGATTGCTATCTATGATAATGCGCTCCATGAGCGTGAAATCTATGCGGAACAGCTCCTTGATGATTTTTCCAGAGCCATTGCGGAGAAACAGTTCAAGGTCTATTATCAGCCGAAATTTGATGTCCGCCCCAAAAAGCCGGTGCTTTCAAGTGCCGAGGCGCTTGTACGGTGGCAGCATCCGGATCTTGGCATGATCAGCCCGGGTGTGTTTATTCCGCTTTTTGAGGAGAACGGACTGATTCAGGAGCTGGATAAATATGTGTGGGAGGAAACTGCCGCCCAGCTCCGCAGATGGAGGGAAGAGATCGGATTTTATGTTCCGGTTTCCGTCAATGTATCGCGTATCGATATGTACGATCCGGATCTCCAGAATAATTTTAAAGCCCTGCTGGAGAAAAACGATCTGACCACGGAGGATCTGCTGCTGGAGATCACCGAGTCGGCCTATACGGAAGATTCTTCGCAGATCATAGACACGGTCAATAAGCTTCGGGAGATGAAGTTCAAGATCGAGATGGATGATTTCGGCACCGGCTATTCCTCGTTAAATATGATATCGACACTCCCGATCGATGCACTCAAGCTGGACATGCAGTTTGTGCGCAGCGCTTTCCGGGAGCAGAAGGATACCCGGATGCTGGAGGTCATCATTGATATTGCCGACCATCTCTCGGTTCCGATTATCGCGGAAGGAGTGGAGACGGAGGAGCAGATGACGGCGCTCCGCGAGCTGGGATGCGACATCATCCAGGGCTACTATTTTTCGAGGCCTGTGCCGGCCGGAGAGTTTGTACCGTTCCTGGAGGAGCGCAGGCTTCTGACGGCGGAGGATCTGATTCCGGAAGCGCCAAAGCAGCGTAAGCAGGAGGAAGCGCCTGCCGAAAAACCGGAAAAGCCGCGCAGGCATTATGTTTTAGAGCTTCGCTCCATCAATTTTATCTTTGTTGCGCTGATCCTTTTTCTGGCGGGAGCCCTTGGCTTTTCCGATCTGATGATCAGCCGCAGCCAGAGCAGGATGGATGAGGCGGCAAAGAACAATATTCTTGCGGTGAAATCCGCGGGGAACCTGGAATCCGGGTCGGATTTCCTGACCGTGAGCGTAAGATCCTTTGCCGTGATCGGGGATCTGAAGTATCTGAATGATTATTTCGAAGAAGTGAAGGTCACAAAGCGCAGGGATAAAGCGCTGGAAGACCTGAATGTTCTTCTGAAGGATAAGGAGAGCAGTGCATATCAGTCGCTGGAAAAAGCGCTCCGGACATCCAATGAGCTGATGGAACTGGAGTATCAGGCCATGCGCCTGACACAGCTGGCAAACGGATATGATGACGCGGATGTGCCGGAGGAGGTTTCGTCCTTTGAATTGCCGGACGAGGACCTGCAGCTGACCGCACAGGAGATGCGGGAAAAAGCGGAGGCTCTGGTGTTTGGGGATGAATACATGTCCTACAAAGAAGAGATCCGCGGGCATGTGGCGGAATGTACGGATGAGATGATCGAAAATACCAACCGGACATCCGAGGAGATCCACTCGAAACTGAAAAGGATCATGCATATACGCCTGATTCTTTTAATCGCCCTGGTTGCTGCGGTTCTGCTGAAGGAGAAGCAGGGGTAACTGTTCAGTACAGGGGAAACGCCTGTGAACAAAACGAGGGATGCAATATCTGTGAAGGTACAGAGCACAGACATTGCATCCCTCGTATCTGTTTTGCGTCTTTACAATTACCATCCATCGTTTATATGCAGGATCATGCAGCCGGGAATATCATCTGGAACAGCATGATGATGGCCGGCATGGTCGCGATGCATAAGAATGTTCCCAGGACATTGTAAATGCTGGCTTCGACCGGATGAACATCATAGACGACGGCAATCTGGGATACCGTTGAAGCCGGCGGTGCCGAAAGCCCCATCATGCTGACCATGATCATTGGCGTGAATTCCGGATGGAACCGCAGAAAACCGCTGGCGAAAAGAATGCCCATGGCAATCATGGGGAAGAGAATCAGCCTTCCGAAAAGGATGCCCCACGCTTTTTTATAGGTAAAAACACTTTTCAGATTCTTCTCTGTAATGACCATTCCGACCACCATCATGGAGGCAGGCCCGAGCATGGAGGTCAGGCCCTCTATGGTTGTGGCGGGAATCTCCGGGATACGGATGCGCAGGAACATCAGCAGCAGTCCGGCCAGTACGGCCAGCACATTTGTGTTTTTGAGAACTTTTCCGATGTTTACGCCCTTAACCCCGCGAATGGTCTGGTAGCCGTGCGTCCATGCGAGAAGGTTGAAGGGGATCTGGATGGCGCTTGCGTAGAAGACCATCTCGTCCCCGAGGGTCATGCTGATCAGCGGGAGAACCAGGTTTCCCACATTGCTGTAGACCAGGGTCGTTTCGTCAATGGGATCCAGGTGGAACATCTTTTTGCCGGCTCTGGCGAGAATGATCCAAATAAAATAGATCAGGGTCGAAAAGACGACAACCGTGAGATAGCCCTTCAGGCGCTCTGCCGTCAGCTCAATCTGAAAGGAGTGAATAATCAGGCAGGGCTGCAGAACATAAACAACCAGCTTGGAGAGCGGCTTGGAGTCGGACGATTTGAGAAGGCCGACTTTGACGATGACGTATCCGACGACTACATAGAGCATCATGGATGCAAGCTTGCTGATGAGTGTTAAGGTAAGGTCCATTTTTCTGCCTCGCTATAAGGTCCTGATTCAAGAGTTAAAAAGTGGTGTGTGTCAGGAAAAATCCATCGCCGTATGCAGCTTTTGGCGAGTGAATCTTTGCATTCCGTTATCAGAACCGAATTATACACGATCAGAAGAAGAATGTAAACCGGTACTTCGGCCAATCCGGTTGACACAGGAAAAGCAAAAAATTATACTGAAGGAAAAGACGGAAGCTGTTTGGAACAGTGAAACACCATCATCGATCAGAGGAGAATATATGTTCTGTATATATTGCAATCATATCCTCACGAACGGGGAGCAAACATGCCCGTCCTGCGGAAAACCTGTCGGTAAGCCCGTAAGGATTGAAGTGTTCCGTGAGGGAAAAGGCCGGATCATAGAGGCCGGAAGTCTGTCGGAGCTTGCGCTTCCGGAGCAGAATCCGGCGGGGCCGAAGCTTTCGGAACCGGAGCTTTCTGAGCAGAGAATGCCAGAGCCGAAGCTTCGGGAACCGGAGCTTTCAGGGCATAGAAAACCGGAGTTTTCGGAGCAGATGAGGGAGGAGAAAACGGTTTTGAATAATACGCTTCAGGATAGGGCAGGAAAAGATTCCGCTGAAAGGAAATCCGGAACATCAGGAGTGATTCCCGCGGTGATTGCCGCTGTGGTTTCCATCCTTGCGATAGGCTGTGTGGCAGCAGGGCTGAACAGCAGGATCCGCCAGGCGGATATCGCCGGCCGGGAGGCAGCGAAGGAGCTTATCGACGCGCAGGATGCCAGAATATCAGATCTGGAAGGACAGGCCGGCGAACTGGAGGAGAAAATCCAAAGCCTGGAGAAGCTTCTGGAGAATCAGAACGAAACCATCAGCAGTCTTACAGAGGAGCTGAGCGCCTCAGCGGAGGCAAACCAAAGACTGGAGGAGAGACTGGAGGAACTGGAGAACGCCCGGGCAGACGAACAAAAGGCGGAACAGAAGGAAAACGAGGAGAGTTCTCCGGACAAAAAAGAGTAAGGTTATGCCCATGGACAGAAAGGCGTGAGGATGAATACAGAGAATAAAGCAGACAGGAGTGCCGTCCTGTCTCTTCAGCCGGACTTTATGCCGATGGTGATTTCCGGAGAAAAGAAAGAGCAGAATGGGGAGGACAGCTGTTTTTGCGCCCTGGAGAAGCAGGCTGCTTTGATTGGAGTATATGATGGCAGCGGCGGCAGCGGCGCCAGGACGTATCCCGAATTCGGCGGGAAAACCGGCGCGTATATAGCCTCCCGGGCTGCCGCGGAGGGTACGTTTGCCTGGTTCCGCAGATGGATGGAAGCAGGGCCGGATGCGCCGCTTTCCACAGACGATTTGATGCAGGAAATCAGCAATGTCCTCGGCATCTGGCACGAAGCGACGGAGTCTCAGTCCATGTTAAAAAGCAGCCTCACCAGGGAATTTCCGACGACCTTTGCCGGGGAAGTGGTTCTGCCTGACGAAGAGGAGCAGAAGCTGAAGGTATGCTTTTTGTGGAGCGGGGATTCCCGTTGCTATGTGATGGATAAAAGCGGTCTTCACCAGGTGTCGGTGGATGACCTGGCTGTCACGGACGCGCTGCAGAATCTGACCGAGGATGCCCCGATGCGCAATGTGATATCGGCCTCCCATCCCTACAAAATCAATGAGAGAAGGCTGAAAATCAGAAAACCATGCGTGCTGTTCACCGCAACGGACGGATGTTTCGGATATCTGAAGAGTCCGATGGAATTTGAGCGCCTGCTGATCGAGACACTGGCAGGCGCGAAATGCGCAGATGGGTGGAGGACGGCGCTCGGGGAGGCGTTCCGGGGAACGGCCGGAGATGATTTTACGCTGTGCGCGCTGCCGTTCGGATTCGGATCGTTTGAGAATCTGCAGGCTTTTTTTGCAGAACGGCTGCAGGTCTTAAAGGAAAAATACTTTATTCCGGAGTCCGGAGACCCGGAAGTGATCCGGAGCCGGTGGGAGCTTTACCGGAAGGAATATGAAAGATACCAGTAACTGGTCAGAACAGATACAGATACCATAAAAAACGGTAAAAGAAAGAAAACAGAAATGAACATCAGCGGTTATATACTGGAAGAGGATCTGAAGACCACCAACGGAGCAAACTGCAGGTGGGGATTTGCGGTCCGGGATGGACAGAAGTTTTTTATCAAAGAGCTACTGAGTCCTGTTTATCCCACGGATGAGGTAGAGCTGAGCCGTGAGGTCAGGGACAGAAAACGAAACAGCTGCAATCAGTTTGCGCTCCGCCAGGCGATGCTCTACAAGGCGATCAATGACTGTTCAGACGGGACGCTGGTTCATATCAGTGAGTTTTTCCGCTTTGGAAGTCATTATTACATTACTATGCCGGCGATAGAAAGCCTTCCGGAAGAGCTTCTGTACAGCGGTGCGTTTGTGGCGGAGGACCGGTACCGGACATCGCGCCTTCTGATTTTCAGCATCGGGAGGCTGCACCGCGCAGGGCTGATTCACGGGGATCTGAAGATGTCGAACGTTCTTCTCACGAGATCCCCCGGCAGAAATATTACAGCCAGGATTATCGATTTTGAGGACTGCTACTGGACCTCGGAATCCCCAAAACCCGGCGACAGCATCCGGGCGGATCAGCGCTATATGGCTCCGGAGACGTTCCGGCTGATGATGGGGGAGGAAGAAAGGCTCACGCAGGCCATCGATGTTTTTTCGCTGGGACTGATGATCCACGAGATCCTGACCGGGAATTTTCCGAAATATGACAGCCAGTATGACTACCCCTTTGAGGCGGTCCTGTCAGGAAGTCCGCTTATGATCCTGAAAAACAGGCTCCCGGATCCTTTTGACATTCTCCTGCCCCGCATGCTCGCGGCAGAGCCGGGCAGCAGGATCACACTCGCTGAGGCCGAAAAGTATTTTCCGGATAACGGGCCTTACCGGAACGGAGCTGAAATCGACGGGAAGAACCTGTTTTTCCGGGCCGGAAATCTATAAACAGGAGGACCTTTTATGAATGCACATATGATGATGAGATATAACGTGGATCTGGTGTTCTGCATCGATGCGACGGGAAGCATGAAGCCGGTGATTGAGACAGTCAAGGACAACGCGCTGAACTTTTACCGGGATGTCAGGGCGGCCATGGAGGAGAAGCAGAAGAGCATCAACACAATGCGCGTCCGGGTGGTCATGTACAGAGATTATTACGCCGACCACGAAAACGCGATGATGACGACCAGGTTTTTTACCCTGCCGGAGGAAGAACGGAACTTTGAGGCGGCGGTGGACAGCATCACTGCCTTTGGCGGAGGAGACGAGCCGGAGGATGCGCTGGAAGCCCTGGGCTATGCGATCCGGTCGGACTGGAATACCGAAGGAATCAAAAACAGGAGCATCATTGTTGTCTGGACAGATGCCTCCACGCATCCGATCGGCTATGCCATTGATGAGCCGAACTATCCCCGGGGGATGGCCCGCAGCTTTTCGGAGCTGACCGAGTGGTGGGGAGATGAGCAGATGGAATCCCCCTATATCCGTAATAATGCCAAAAGACTGATTCTTTTTGCCCCAGAAAAACCGTACTGGACCGACATAGTCAATTCATGGAACAATGTGATTCATTATCCTTCCGCAGCAGGGGAAGGACTTCAGGAATATACTTATCATGAGATTATTGACGCAATCTACAACAGTATCTGAGATTTTCGATTATCTGAAAAGAGGAATACGGCATCTCCGGGATATGCCGAAGGAGGAGCTTTTTCTTGTGGCCGCCGTGTGCGCCGCTGTTTTTGCCGCGCTCTGTGTGACAGTAATCCTCGTAAAGCGAAGCCGGAAGAGCGGGAAAAAGGAAAAACGCAGGGATGCCGGGGAGGCTCCGGAGCCTCTGCGCCGGTCAGAAGCCAGGTCACCCGGTGTGAAAAGGGAGCCCGGTTTCAGAGAACCTGTGGAAACGGATTCCGGAAAGCAGGAACCTGCAATCGTGGAGACAGAGCATCTTTATGTTTATGTTCCGCCGGCCAGCCTTCGGATATGCCGTTATTGTGGAAGTGAAAACCCGCCGGGCAGAGCGTTCTGCCACTGCTGCGGGGAAGAGCTTTATTATTAACGTCAGAAGTAAACTGACGTTGACTGTAAACTCCGCAAGGATATAAGGAACTGTCAAAAGCAGAGGAGAATTTTCGAGATGAAATGCACGAACTGTGGGGAAGAACTCCGGAAAGGCAGTGATTTCTGCAGCTGCTGCGGAGCGCCGGCTCCATCGGCGGAGGATGCGCTGGAGAGCGGCCTCGCCTGCGGCGTATGCGGCTGTCCCGTTGCGTACGGGGATGTGTACTGCAGGGCCTGCGGTACACCAATTCTGTGGGATGAGGAGATTGACGACCCGGCAGCGGAGCTGCCGGTCGGATCAGGGAATTCATGGGATGCAAGCCTTGATCTCCGGTCAGATACGTCAGAGGAAACCGGCCGCGGCGGACCAGCCGGGGCGGAGTTTTACCGGGATGTTTCCGCAGAGGAGGATGATCCCGCTTCCGGGAGAGACATTGTGAGGCTGAAGGGCTCGCTGGCTCCGGGAGGAAAACGAAAACCTGCATCACAGGCGGATTACGGGAACAGCAGGTTTTTTACCAGAGCAGGGGACCTGTGAGGAAGATAAAAAGGGAATACCAGGAGACGGGAAGGATCCGTCTGTGTAAAGGATGAAAGAAATGAATTATGATGTGATTATTATCGGGGCAGGCCCCGGAGGAATCTATGCTGCATACGAACTCACAAAAGAGCGGGCCGATCTGAAAATCGCAGTGTTTGAAGCCGGAAATGAGCTGGAAAAAAGAAAATGCCCGATTGACGGGGACAAAGTCAAAACCTGCATCCGCTGCAAAAGCTGCTCCATCATGAGCGGGTTTGGAGGAGCGGGTGCTTTTTCGGACGGGAAATATAATATCACCAACGATTTTGGCGGGACTCTTTATGAGTACATTGGCAAGAAGGAAGCCATCCGTCTGATGGAATATGTGGACGGGATCAACATGGAGCACGGCGGGAGCGGGACAAAGCTCTACTCCACAGCAAACACATCCATCCATAAAATCTGCCTGCAGAACAAGCTGCAGCTGCTGGACGCCTCCGTGCGCCATCTTGGGACGGATATCAATTACGTTGTTCTGAAGAATCTGTATGAGGAACTGAAGGACAAGGTTGATTTTTATTTCCTGTGTCCTGTCGAAAAGATCGAAGCGGAGCAGGGAACCTACTGGATCTATACACGGAAGGGCACTTTTACGTGCGGCAAATGCATTGTCTCGGTAGGGCGGAGCGGCAGCAAATGGATGGAGAAGGTGTGCGCCCAGCTTTCTATTCCTACGGAATCCAACCGCGTGGATATCGGGGTGCGGGTGGAGCTTCCGGCCGTATTGTTTGCCCATCTGACGGATGAGCTGTATGAGAGCAAGATTGTATACCGGACCGAAAAGTTTGAGGACAGGGTGCGCACCTTCTGCATGAATCCCCGCGGCAGCGTGGTGAATGAAAACACCAACGGAATCGTGACCGTGAACGGGCACAGCTATGAGGACCCGGCAAAGCAGACGGAGTATACCAACTTTGCCCTTCTGGTATCCAAGCATTTTTCGGAACCGTTCAAGGACAGCAACGGTTATGGCGAGAGCATTGCCCGTCTTTCCAACATGCTGGGCGGCGGAGTGATCGTGCAGCGGTTCGGCGACCTGGTGCGCGGGCGCCGGAGC
>CAMOXX010000043.1 GCA_946629475.1 uncultured Blautia sp.
CTGGCGCGGGATTCCGGTCAGCTTCAGCTGACATCTTCCAAACGAAATCCGGGAGGGCTGCCGCCCTCCCGGATTTCGTTTGGATATACACTTTACGCTTTTCCTCCCGGTTTTCCGTCCTCGCTCTTTCGCAGACTGTACCGCAGCGTAAGATAGTCCCGGTAAATCATATAAGAGGCCGCTGCCGAAAGCAGAAACAGAAGGACTGAAATCATGTTCCGGGGTGAAAACTTTCTCGTCACGAGAAGCTCGATGATGCCCGTCACCAGCGCTGCCGCGATCAATGCCGCCCGGACCGGACAACCGAAACGGATGCCCTTCCGGATCTCCTCAAAGTCGGATTCCATCATCGGCGTCCTGGCCGTCACAAACCGGAAAACACCCCAAAGCTCCGCGATCCACGGAATCAGCGAAAGCACCGAGATCGCAGCTGCCACTCTCCCGGTATTCAGCCCCACCGGCTGGAGCGCTGCCGTAATAAACGCCGCAATGCTGACAGCCTCCATCAGAAGATACCGGATGTTACGGCTTTTCTTTTCCTGTGCCGTCATCTCCCAGCTGTACCACAGCCCCTTGTATCGGAGCTTGATGCGGTAGCCTTTTTTATTATCAGCCGGTATCTGTATTTTTTCGTAGTTTTTTATAAATCTGTCATGGGTTCGTTTCATCTTGCCGCTCCCCAATGGTTCTCAAATCGTTGTATCTGTTCAGAAATAACAGGTTATTTCGTGACAGTTCCTTAGTCCGAGAGCGCCTGCTTCAGGTCTTCTATGATATCCTCGACGTTCTCAATACCCACGGAAAGCCGGATCAGATCCGGGCCGACGCCGCCGGCAATCAGCTCTTCATCAGTAAGCTGACGGTGCGTCGAATTGGCGGGATGCAGAATACAGGTGTGCGCATCCGCGACATGGGTCGCGATCATGGCAACCTTCAGCCTGCTCATGAAAGCCTCCGCCGCATCTCTTCCCCCCTTCACGCCGAAGGAGATAACACCGCAGGAGCCGTTGGGCAGGTACTTTTTCGCCCGCTCATGATACTTGTTGTCCGGCAGGTCCGGATAATTGACCCACGCGACCTTCTCCTGCGTCTGTAAAAATCTGGCCACAGTCAGGGCATTTTCACAGTGGCGCTGTACACGGAGAGCCAGGGATTCGAGCCCCAGATTCAGGAAATATGCGTTCATCGGCGACTGGATTGCACCCAGGTCGCGCATCAGCTGCGCTGTCGCCTTGGTGATGAAGGCGCCCCCGTTTCCGAATTTTTCAGCATAGGTAATCCCGTGGTAGGATTCGTCCGGCGTAGTAAGGCCCGGGAATTTGTCCGCATGGGCCATCCAGTCGAAATTGCCGGAGTCCACAATGCACCCGCCGACCGTCGCATCGTGGCCGTCCATGTACTTCGTCGTAGAGTGCGTCACGATATCGGCGCCCCACTCAAACGGCCTGCAGTTGATCGGGGTGGCAAAGGTATTATCGATAATCAGCGGTACGCCGTGGGCATGGGCCGCATTGGCAAACCGTTCAATGTCAAAAACGATCAGGGCAGGGTTGGCGATCGTCTCCCCGAAAACCGCTTTGGTGTTTGGCTGAAACGCCGCTTCCAGTTCCTCATCGGAGCAGTCCGGATCCACAAAGGTAAAGTCGATGCCCATGCGGCGCATGGTCACATTGAACAGATTGTACGTGCCTCCGTAGATCGTGGATGAAGCGATCACATGATCCCCGGCGCCGGCCAGGTTGAACACGGAATAGAAGCTGGCCGCCTGACCGGACGAAGTCAGCATCGCTGCCGTACCGCCCTCCAGTGCCGCGATTTTTGCCGCCACCATATCATTGGTCGGATTCTGCAGACGGGTGTAAAAATAGCCGCTGGCCTCAAGATCGAACAGCTTGCCCATCTCCGCACTGGAATCGTACTTGAAGGTCGTGCTCTGAATGATCGGAATCATCCTCGACTCTCCGTTTTTCGGCTCATACCCTGCCTGCACGCATTTTGTCTCAATTTTCATAATAACCTTCCTTTACCTGTCAGACTCTGTTTTTGTCAGTGAAACATACAGATCATACAAAAATGATCCTGTTTTGCCCCGCATTGGATGCTCATCCTCCCCGATCTCCAGAATCCGGTATCCGCAGACGTTGATGATGCGGGTTCCGGACGGATGAAGGATTTCGGGCGCGATCCTCCCGTAGGACCTGTGGACATGCCCATGGAACATGTACCGGGGACGATACCGGAAGAGCAGGTCGTTAAAGCAGTCAAAACCGTTATGCGGAAGATCCGCAAGATCCCCGTACCCTTTGGCCGGGGCATGCGCCACCAGGATGTCAAACCCGTTCCGCATCGAGATCTTCCGCCTTGCATGGCTGACCCTCCGCTCCATCTCGGACTCGGAATACATGCATGGTCCCGGCTTGTAGCGGATCGATCCTCCCAGCCCCAGCATCCTGAGCCCGCGAAAATCAAAAACCCGGTCTTCAATGCAGATGCAGCCGAGAGGAGGTGTTTTTTCATAATGGCTGTCATGGTTCCCGTGTACATACAAAAGCGGGACATTCGTCATCGTCACCAGAAACTCCAGATAGTGGGGCGAAAGATCCCCGCAGGACACGATCAGGTCCACATCCTTCGTTTTTTCCGGATCATAAAAATCCCAGAGGACTTTTTCCTCCACATCAGCCACTGCAAGTATCTTCATTCCTTCAATACCCCGCTGGTTTTGATCGCCTTCTTTCCCGACTCGCTCAGCGCCGCTTTTACGGGAAGGCTTCCCACCACGTTGTCATTCAGCCAGTCCATGCTCACGATCTGCTCATTTGTGAGCCGCACCGCGGCATCCGCCTCCTGCACGATCCCTTTCTGGCTGTGGAGCTCCCCGGCAAACGGATTCAGGGTCCCGGCTACCAGTGAGTTCCGCATTAAATCAACCATCTTGCGGGAGTAGAACGGCAGGTCCTTTGACAGAATGACATCGATCACTCCGGAGGACATTCCCCACCAGTAGTTGAGCGCATGCTCCTTGGAAGCCGCCTTGTCCGGCCATGTGTCGTTCAGAATTGTCTGGACGATCAGCTCATAGTACCTGCCCCAGTCCCAGACAGGAGCGGCAAGATTATGGATGCTTCCGTCCTCCTTCACCTGATAGATGCCGTATTCCCGCGATGCCTCGCTGGGCTTGATCAGATCCGGGCCCGAAACGACACGGATGTTTCTGTCATCCATGAACTGGTGCCAGTCCTTGTTCTCCAGTGTCGACCACGCGAGATGAACCTCCACATAGGGATCAATCATGGCCGCCCCCAGCGCAAAGGCATTGATATTCGCCACCGTACCGTAAATCGGATAGTCCGCCACATAGCCGATGCGGCTGTTCCGCGAGACAGACGCCGCGAGGGCTCCCATCAGGAATTTTGCCTCATACATCCTGCCATAGTATGTCAGAACAGCACTGCTGGTCAGGTTGACCGAGCAGTTCAGGAATTTGATTTTCGGATAGTTGATCGCCGCCCGCTGCGTCAGGTTCATCTGGGATGAGGACGGCGTGATGATCACGTCGGCATCGTCGTCCGCGGCTTCGCTCACTGCCTCCAGAAACTCTTCCTCAGTTTCACAGTTGATGTAAAAAGATGTCTCGACAAGGTTTCCAAACGTCTCGTTTAGATGGTTTCTGCCAAGTTCGTGCCCGTAATACCACCGCGATTCCTCCGGATTGATATCATAGATAAACGCAATTTTGAGCGGCCGTTCCCTTGTGAAGCCCGGAAGAATTTTTTTCAGCGGGCTGAGCAGGGTCTCCTTCTTCTCCGTGTCAGGATTCTCCACAAAATCGATGCTGTACTTGTTCGACTCCACCCGGAATTCATTCCAGACCCGCTGGATTTTGGCATCGATCTCCTTTTTGGTATCATTCAGGAGGCTCTCCGGCGGATAAATGTTGAGGTAGATCAGAAAAGCATCCCCTGTCGTGATGATCAGCTTCTGTCCGGACTTCTGCGCCGCCTCATAGCCGGCAGCAAAAGCATTGTAGGCGGACCTTAAGTTGACCACCTCGTCCTCCGGCCAGGGGCTCTCAAGACTGTATCCCCAGAGGTCCGCAAGCTTCTCGTAGCTTCCGTACTCGGAAAAGCGGATCTCATAGAGAGGGACCGCTTCAAAAAATTTCATAAACTCGTAGTAGAGCTTTGTTCCCGGGTCGTCCCGCTCAGGCGGAACAATTCTCGTCACATCCGCCGTGATGGTCGGAACCTCCAGGTATTTCAGAACCGAAACCCGCTTGTTCCCCTCCAGGGTGTAAAAAAAGCCCATATATTCGTACACCTTCACGGCATCATGGATTCCCTCGCTGATCTGGGCATCGTAAAGAACGCTCCACTTGAGGGCAAACTCGGACTTTTCATCAAGAATCGGCATGTAGTTTGAGGCAAACGCCTCCTGCCGTCCCTTTGTGCGGGTTCCGGTCACCAGGGACAGGGGAATATCCCGGATGCCGATCGGCTGCTCCGGGAGCGATCCCTGATTTCCGATAAAATCCTCGAGCGCCGGCAGAAAAGGATAATGCCCCGAAGCGATATCCTTCTGGTAGGCGCGTTTTCCTTTCCGCTGGGCCTTACTGTAATCTTCTTTCATTTCTGTATAATACCTCGATCAGGCGTGCCTGCATCTTTTCGTTGTTCTCGTTTGTTTTGATTTCCTCCACAAGACGGTCGATCTCATAGCTCACCTCATGGATCTCGAAGCATCGTGTCTGCGTGTCAAACAGAAGGAAGGTACACCCCTTTCCGTCTCTCTGCTGGCCGATGCTGCCCGGATTGATGATGACCGTGCTCCCGGCATGCTTTTCCATCTTGTGGTGGGTATGGCCGCTGAAAACATAGTCGATGCCTTCGTACGGCGTCACATCCTCAAACACGGCGTCCGGGTAAACCCGCCCGTTCAGGGGATCAGTCACGGAACCGTGGACAAAAACCAGATGAAGCTCCTCCCGGATATCCAGCCGTGAGGACAGGGTCCTCAGGAATTCCACATTTTCCTTTTTCAGAATCGAATCCGCATTTTTGTAGGAATTCCCGTACTTCGCAATCAGGGATTCCTCGGTGCGCTTCCCGTCCAGCACGTCGAGCAGCATGCGGTCATGGTTTCCCAGAAGGCAGGTCACATTGTGCTCCCTCAGCATGTCGATCACCTGGTCCGCGCCGTAGTAATACCCGACCGCGTCGCCGCCGAAGATGATTCTGTCGTACGAAAAGTGCGGAAGCATCTCAAAAAAACGCTGAATCGTATACTGATTTCCGTGGGCATCGGAAAAAAACAGGATTCTCATATGCCGATCTCCGGATCCGACGCGCAGATGCAGTTTTCAGTATAGATATTATAGGCCGACATATCCTCAATTTTGTGCTCTGCCGACATATCCTCCACCGCATCGCCGAAAATGTACATTTCGTTGTCGTACCGGAAAGCTTCTCCATACCTCACATGGAAGCATTCCTTTATATCCTGCCCAAGAATATACTCGCGGATCATCGCCTCCACATCGCGGAATCCGAAGTTTGCCCGCATCGCCGTCGTCCCCGAAAAGCGGACATTCATCTCAAAGCAGACCGGACGGCCGTTTTTGTCGAGCCGCATCTGGATATTCATGGGCCCGCCCGGACGATAGGCACGGCAGATTTTTTCCGCCTCGGCACGGATCGCCGCGTTGTCCACGACCCTGGCATGCACGGTTGTCCCGTGCTTCAGGTCGCGGTGCATCACGATCACATCCATCAGCTGCCCTTCCTTATTACAGTAGCAGCCGACCGTATACTCATCCTTATCCGTCCCCAGGCATTCCTGAAGCACATATCCTTCCAGCTCTGCAGCTGCCGAAAGCTCCTCCTCATCCCTGATGAACAAAAGCCCCTGTGCGCTTTTTCCCGAAACCGGCTTGGCGATCAGCGGGTATCCTGATTTTTCCGCAAGGCGGAACGCGCCCTCCCGGTCCGGAAGCTCCACAAAATCAGGGTAATTGCACCCGTTTTCCTTCAGCCATCTGCAGGTTGCAAGCTTGTCCTGCCCGATCAGAAGCTGCTCATAGGTAGACGAGACAAACACCGCCTTCGTCCCAGCCCTGAATTCATCGATATCCCTGGCGATCCTGCGGATGTTTTCCTCCACCCCGGTCAGGACGATATCGATCTTCTTCTCATTGCACAGCCCGATCAGCCACTTCATAAATCCGTCTTCGTTAGCATAGGGCGAAATGCAGGCTTCATCGCACATATACAGCCCGGTCGACAGATGTGAGATGCATGCTCCCACGATGTGGAGATCCAGGTCCGCCCTCCGGAGCGCCTTCAGGATTCCCTGGCTCACATTTCCGCCGACTCCGAGCACCAGTACATTTATCATAAGTCTTCTCCTGTCTTCATTACGTTGATCGTATTCCGTATTACATACTGAGGCGAATTATTGATGCAGATGAAAATCCGCCCCACGTACTCCCCGATCAGTCCCAGCAGGAACATGATCAGGCCGTTGGAAAACAGAATCACAGCCATCGTTGAACTGTACCCCATGGGGACAGCCGGGTCAATAATCTTGTGAATAATCACAACCAGGCCAAAGACGAACCCCGCCAGGGCAAAAATGGTCCCGACGATCGTCGCCAGCCGGAGCGGCTTGACCGAAAAGGAGGTAAGCCCGTTTGTAAAGAGCATGATCGATTTTGCCAGGGTGAAACCGGAGCCGTTATCGTCCCCTCTTTCACGCTGGTCCATCCTCACCCCCGTAATCTTTTTAGTCACCTGCAGAATCAGGCCCTCCATGTAGGGATAAGGATTCTTGTATTTGATCATCTCATCGCAGACAAAGCGCTTCATCACACTGAAATTCTCAAAGCGCAGTCCCTTCGGCTTGTCAAGCATGATCTCCGAAACCCACAGGTTCAGGTCGCTGCCGAGGCGCTTGCCTTTGGATTCCTTCTTTTCATTGTACACGGCGGTCGCCACATCATATTCACCGTTCAGGAGCGGATCCATCAGGTTCCAGAGCTCGTATACCGGGCTCTGGCAGTCATCGTCCAGGTTTACCACATAGTCCCCCTCGACCACCGAATACCCTGCCATCACTGCGCAGTGTTTTCCCATGTTCTTGGCCAGGTTGACCACCTTTACCTTTTTGTCCTCCTGCGCCATTTTTACAAGGACATCATACACGTTGTCCGGCGAACAGTCATTGACGCAGATAATCTCATAATCAAATTCACTTTTTTGTGCGATCGTTTCCCTGATCTCCGCAGCGACCTTTTCGATTGTGCTCTCGCTCCTGTAGCAGGGAATGACAAAGCTGATTGTTTCCATCGCTGTACTCCATTCCATCTATCTGCAGCAGTTCAGCATTCAAATGAACAGGGTGCTGAACTGCCGCTGTATTCTTTTACATACTGCACCCGGCGGAAATATGCCGGAACAGATACATAGCCTTTCCAATCATACATCATTTCAGGGAAAGAAGCAATGCCTCACTCTTCTTCATTCCACTTCCCTGAGCAGTCTGTCGATCCTGTCGCGCTGCTCCTGCGGGATGCAGGTGAACGGCCCCCAGGTCAGCTCCTCAAAGGTGCAGAGCTCTGCCCGGAACGGAATCGCCCGGTTGTCGATATCGTACTCGTCCTGCAGTATTTTTCTGGTACCCGGATTTTCACACAGGTCTTTGAGCGGCGAATCCAGATTGTAGATCTTGCGGCAGGGAACGGTCGGCTCATAGGCAAACCGGTAGGTGCCGGCGGGAACGGTGAGAACCACGTCTCCGTCTTTCTCCCTTCCGTCGAAGGAACCGTATCCCTCTTTCTCCCACTCTTCCCTGATTACAGAGAGCTCCGCGTCCGGAAGCACAAGCTCCGCGCAGGTGTCAAACGGCACAGTGAAGCAGAATTTCAGCATTTTCCCATCGATCTCCCAGGACGAGACGATCTGCCCGGACGCTGACATAAGGCTTCCCTTTGCGTTCTGAAAACGATAGTTCGGCATCGGCCTGACGCGGAATTTTTTGAATCCGGCCCCGTCCTCGCAGGGATTGATTCCGACCATATACCGGAACATCCATTCCACGATAGAACCGTAGGAATAATGATTCAGCGAATTCATCTCCGTACCACTGATCTTTCCATCGGGCTCCACCGAATTCCATCTCTCCCAGACCGTTGTCGCTCCCATCAGCACCTCATAGAGCCACCCCGGATACCCTTTTTCCATCAGAAGATGATACGAAAGATCATTCATCCCGTTCTCCGACAGGGCACGGCACAGATAGGGCGTCCCGACAAACCCGGTATTCAGGTGATAGAAATTCTTTTTCAGCTTATTCAAAAGGCCTTTCCGGTTTCTCTTAAGGGCATTTTCGGGTGTCAGTCCCATAAAGAGGGCTACCGTATAGCCTGTCATGGTATCAACAGCAAGCCTTCCCGAAGGTGTGTAATACTCCTTCACGAATGCGTCGTAAATTTCCTCCGCGAGGGTTTTATAGAATGCCGCATCTTCTGTCTTTCCGAGAATGGCGGCCGTCTTCGCAACGATATTCGTGGAATAGTAATAGTAGGCCGAGGCGATAAAGCCCGGGTCCGTGGCACCGTACACGCCGCCCTTCACATTCCCGTCGAGGGCAAGCCAGTCCCCGTAGTGGGTCCCGGAGAGCCACAGCCGTTTCCCTCCGTCGGCGTCGTCCTCCCGCTTCATGTAATCGACCCAGCCCTTCATGCTCTGGTACTGCCTGCGAAGGATCCCCGTATCACCAAAGTGGAGGTACACGTTCCAGGGAATAATCGTGGCCGCGTCGCCCCAGGCTGTCGAGGCATCACCCGGGTTGTTTGCCACCGGCACTACATCCGGGACACTTCCGTTCAGCTTTTTCTGCTCCATATAGAGGTCATGGCCGAACTTGGTATAAAAGGCGCACGTATCCATGAAGAAGGATGCCGTCCCGGAAAAGATCTGCGCATCCCCGGTCCAGCCGTATCTCTCATCCCTCTGCGGACAGTCGGTCGGCACATCGACAAAGTTCCCCTTCATTCCCCAGCGGGCATTCCGGACCAGCTGGTTCACAAGGTCATCGGATGTGACGATATCGCCGGTCTCCTCCATCTCTGAGTGGATCACAAGTCCCTCAAAATCCTCCGGCAGAATTTCACCCTGCCATCCCTCCACCTTCACATAGCGGAAACCGTAGAATGTGAAATGCTGGCGCACGATCCGATCCTGCCCGTCCGAGATGTAGGTGAACTCCGAGAGGGCTGTCCGCAGGTTGTCATTGTAGAAGCACCCGTCCTGCAGGATCTCGCCGGTCTGCAGGTAGATTTTCGTGCCCGCAGGCGCATTACAGCGGAAGGTGATCCAGCCGACCATGTTCTGTCCCATATCAAGGATCGTCTCACCCTTCGGGCTCGTGATTACGCTGACCGGACGGATCCTCTCGTGAACCGTTACAGGCGGGGAAAGCCTCGGAGAAAGCCGTTCATAGCCCAGGCTGATCTCTTCCGTCCCGAACTCCTCGCTTACATCGAGGGAAGCGTCGTAGGTTTCACCCGGATAGATTCCGCTGTTCACAATGCGGCTTTTTCTCGCCTTCCAGCTGGTGTCGGTACCGATCACCTCGCTGGTTCCGTCCTCATAAGTAATATGGATCTCGGCGAAAGCCGCCAGACGGTCCCCGTAGTTCTCAGATTTTTTGCGCAGGCCGTACCATCCCTTGTACCAGCCGTCCGCCAGAATGATCTCAAACCGGTTCAGGCCGGGATTCAGTGAAATCTCATAGGTCTGGTACTGAATCCAGGAGTCATAATCGCAGAACCCCGGCATCAGGCACTCGTCCCCCTGTTTTTCATGATTCAGCCAGAATTCATAAAGGCCGAGCCCGGTCATGTAGGCGCGGGCCTTCCTTACCGGCTTTTCGACCATGATGTCCTTATAGACGGCCATCTGCCATTCCTTCGGGACCGACGGTGTGATCCATCTGGCAAGCCATTCCGTCCTGTTCCCGTCTTCGTGGTCATCCCCTGCCGCGCAAAGCGTTCTGGCTGTCTCGAACCACTGCACATCGCTCACAGCCGTATCCCCGGTCTCGTCCGTCACCGTGACGCGCCAGAAATATCTCGTCATCGGGTCGAGCCGGACCGGCAGTTCAAAGGAGGTGCTGACAATGTCTTCGCGAACCCCGCTGTCATAAAAAAGGGATGCAAAGTCTTCGTCCTTCGAAACCTCCACGCGCGCCGAAGCCTGCTTTTTTCCTTTTGCTTCGGTGACAATGTAGGAGACTGCGGGGTAGGAGAGGTCAAAACCAAGCGGGTTCGTCAGATGATTGATCTTAAGATGTTCGATTTTCATGCGTTGTGTCCTCCTTTGTCTGAAATTCTGCTCCGGTACTGCTCCGGAGTCACACCCGTTTTTTTCTTAAACACCCTGAAAAAGTATTTTGGATTGTCATACCCGACCGCCTTGGAGATCTGGTACATTTTCCGTTCTGAGTTGTCCAGAAGATCCCTGGCCTTCCCGATCCGGACTTCGTTCAGATAATCCACGAATTTCATCCCCGTCTTCTGCCGGAACAGCGTACTCAGGTAGCTCCGGTTCAGATAGAACAGCGATGCGATAAAATCCTGGGTAAGATCCTTCTGATAATTGTGCTGAATGTAGATTTTTACCTTTTCGATCACATCATCCAGAGCATAGATGCTCTCACTCTTTAAAAGCTCCGTAATATTCAGGAAAAACTGCAGGTAGTAGTCCTGCAGCTCCCGGATCCGGAAAATCTGGCTGACCACGTTCTGCATGCTGCTGGAAGCCTCATTCTCCTGCTTCAGGTAAGAGTTGAGGATCCTGCGGCACTGGTTGGAAAGAGTATAGCAGAAATACTTCGCGTCTCCCAGTGAAAAATCCGGAATCGCGGCAAACCATTCAAACAGATCTTCCGTGAGCCTCTCGACCTCCTGCGTCATGCCGGCCTCAATCCGGAACAGGAATTCATCCTCCTTCTGCCACACAACCGAGCGGGGCTGGAGTTCTCCATCATACCAGTAATAATTCTCCGAGGGATCCTTCAGAACCTGCTGATCAAGGGCAGCGGAGGATTCCTCAAAAGCGGTGTGCAGTTCCCTTAAGCTGCTGTGCACCTGGCTCACACCGATCATCAGCGAAAGCATATGCTGCTTGGCACTCTGAATCAGGGAGGTTGAAATCTGCCATACCAGGTTCTGCGGTTTTACCGCCCCGGAATTCGGAAGAAAAAGAATCAGAAACCCGACCGTGTTGGAGACGGTACCCGGAAGGAACAGGGCCAGATCTCCGAAACCGCCCTCCTCCAGCCACTCCTGCACGTGAAAATTCACAGGGTTTTCTGAAAAGTGCAGGGTCAGCAGTACCATGCAGTGGGTATCATTGATAAATTTCAGCCGCTGCGAGGAGATCGAAGTCTCCCCCGTCTGAAAGCCGAGGATCAGATTCGTCAGGTTCTGGCGGTCGTACTCATAATAAGCAGCCTCCTTCTGCTCGTAGCTGTCCGAGATCTGCCGCGAGATGGACTGCGAATCTTCCAGACGCTGAATCGCCCTCTGTACACATTCCTGGATCGCCTCCCGGCTGAATGGCTTCAGAATATAATCGATCGCATCCGCGGAGATCGCCTGTTTGATATAGTCAAAGTCGCGGAAGCCGCTTATAACGATCAGGGGCATCCCCGGATAATGCTCCGGAAGATACTGAAGGAGCTGAGTTCCGTCCATTCCGGGCATCTGCATGTCCAGGATCACAAAATCCGGCTTTTCCGCCTCGATCAGCCGGATTCCGGCGCCTCCCTCATCCGCCTCGCCGATGCACCGTACCGTTTCGCTCATCGGCTGCAGTTTTTTGATGGTGCCTTTCCGGATCAGGCTCTCATCATCCACTATGATGTATGTATACATGTCTCTCCTCCCTGTGATGTCGTATCTTCTATGCCGGGCAGTGATGCGTCATGTTTCCGGATCACCGGCCGCATTCTGCCGGAGGTTCGGCAGGCGGATCCGCACATTGGTTCCCTCGTTCTGCCTGCTCGTCACAGTCAGGCCATAGCCCCGGCCGTAATACAGTTCGATCCTGGAATGAATGTTCTTGAGACCGATGCTCTGCTTGTTCCGGTGTCCAAGCTCCGTGAAGGAGGCTTCCTCATTGAGGCTTTTCTGCAGCTTCCGCAGTGTTTCCTCATCCATGCCTCTTCCGTTGTCCCGCACATCAATATAGATGCACCTCTCGTCCGTCTCCCCCGACAGGGTAATGGCATCCCCGCAGGTGCAGTAATTGAGCCCGTGATAAAGCGCGTTCTCAACAAGCGGCTGAAGGATCAGCTTGAGCACCTTCAGCTGCCGGAACTCGGGTGTCATGGATACCACTAACTGAAACCGGTTGTCAAACCGGATCTGCTGGATCGAAACATAATCATTCACATGCTTTAATTCATCCTCCACGGCAACCAGCTCGCTCTGCGTTTTCAGAGTATAGCGGAACATGTTGCCGAGCGCGAGGGACATCGTCGCGATCTGCTCATTCTCGTCGATCTCCGCCATGCTGTTGATGGCTTCCAGCGTATTAAAAAGAAAATGCGAATTGATCCTGGCCTCCAGGGACTTCATCTGCGCGTCGAGGATCACCAGCTTGTCGTGATAATCCTGCTTGACGGCCATGTTCAAAGACTCCACCATCGCATTATACTCGTTGTAAAGTGTCCCGATTTCATCCGTCCGGTTCAGATACCTGGTGGACTGGATCAGCGTATGCCCCGTCTGAGACGCCATTTTCCGGCTCAGGTGTCCGATCGGCTTCACCAGATATCCGGAGATGAAAAACGAAATGACAATCAGGCCGGCAATACAGACGGCCCCGATCAGGATCAGCAGGACGCCCGTCACATTGAACTCCCGGAAGAGCGTATCGTAATCCACGGACATGGCAAGCTGAAGCGGCTTCAGGCTGAGTTCCGTGCTCTCGTTCTTTTCATTCCGGCCGGAAAAATCATGGATTCCTTCTATATAATTAGTGTACAGCACGTCCCCGGTATCCATATTGTCTACCGTGAGCAGGATGATATCCGGCATCGTGTTCAGCGTATCCAGGTTGAACATCTCGGGGTTGCAGTCGATCAGGAGAATACCCACCATCTTGTGCGTATAGACATCCTTCAGGCACTGGGAGAAAAAGACGGAGCGCTCCTTTCCGGTAAAAAGAGCGTGGCTGTCCACCGTGCTCACATAATAGCCTCCGTCCAGCTCCAGCGTTTTCTGATACCATTCCTCCTCCTCGAAGGAATAATCGCTGCGGATTGTGCCGTTGATATTGTTCCGGTAATCAAAAATATAGCCGCTGGGGGTAAGAATGTAAATCCCGTAGATATGGCTGTCCGCCAGAAGAAGGCTCTGGCAGGTCCGCCCGATCGTGTTGGAGGTTTCCAGATATTCATAGGAGGTCGGCGGATTATCCCTGTCGGCATATTTTTTTAATGTCTGTACAATACTTCCGCCGTCCTTATCGTAAAAGTTGAATGCCAGCGAAATGTCCCGGATGCTCTCCAGCGTCCGGTTGGATTCCTCGGAAGCGTTCTCGAACAGGCGCGACGAAAACTCGTCCATCCTCTGATACGTGCTCTGAACATACCTCTGGTAAGAGAATGCCGTGAGGATCAGAAGGGGAACCGTTGCGAGAATACTGAAAATGAGGAAAACTTTGGTACGTAGGTTCATAAATGTCTCCTAAAAAAAGTATACTATACCATCCGACAAAAGTGTACCACGACATTGCTATAATGTAAACATCAAGTAACTGTTCTGAACAGGGCGAAGCACTTGCTGCTGAGCCCGTCCAAAAGCAACGCACCACAGAAGGAGGAAAAACATGAACAGAAAGACAATGTTCGCACTTGCTCTGACCGGCGCCATGACAATGGCTGCTTCCACCGCTGTATTCGCAGACTATGATCACGAAGCGATTGAAAACGACGGCGATATCACTATCACCCTGATGGTCTCCGGTGTCGCAACCGACAACGACTTCGAGACAGAGGTTCTTCCCGGACTGATCAAAGAAAAATGGCCGAATGTAACCATCGAAGCAACCAAGCTCCCGGACGACAACTACTACACCTCTCTGAAGACCAAGCTGGCTTCCGGCGAGTGCCCGGACCTGATCCTCACTCAGCCGATGTATGCAGGCCAGAACTCCTGCTACGCACTGGCAGAGGCAGGCTACCTCGTATCCCTCAACGACCTTGACACTGTGCAGGGCAGACAGGATATGGCTGCAGTCACCTACGACGGCGACATCGTCACCAGCACCAGCGGCGTCTCCATCCTGGGATGCTACTATAATAAGGACCTGTTCGCAGAGGCCGGCATCGAGAGCGAGCCGCAGACCTGGGATGAGTTCCTCGAGGACTGCCAGAAGCTGCAGGACGCAGGCATCCAGCCGATCGTCATGGGCGACAAGGATCAGTATGTGCTTCAGTTCGGTCTCTATCAAATCGCTGCCAACGAGATCTATCCGCAGAATCCGGACTTCGACCTTCAGCTGAGAACCGGCGAAACCCATTTCACAGATGAAGGAACCTGGGACAAGGTTCTTGAAATGTACAAGACTCTGTACGACAACAAGTACATCGATGCTTCCAAGTCTCTCGGCTACGGTGCATCCCAGTCCATCACCGACTTTATCGACGGCAAGGCAGCCATGACATTCGACGGCTCCTTCAACGCTCCGGCCCTTACCGCTGAAGGCGCGGCAGGCGCTTTTGAGAGAGGCTACTTCCCGATCCCGGGTACCGACGGCGTTTACACCGCTACCTGCC
>CAMOXX010000044.1 GCA_946629475.1 uncultured Blautia sp.
GACCCAGTTTACCATGACAACGCTGGAGGAGCTGGGGCTTTTGAAGATGGATTTCCTGGGACTCCGCACACTGACCGTGATCCAGGACGCGGTGCGCCTTGTCGAGCGGGATACCGGTGTTCATCTGGACATGCAGCAGATCGATTATGCCGACAAAAAAGTGCTGGACTCCCTCGGAACCGGCCATACCGAAGGCGTGTTCCAGCTGGAAAGCTCGGGCATGAAAAGCTTTATGAAGGAGCTGAAGCCGCAGAGCCTGGAGGACATGATCGCCGGTATTTCACTTTACCGTCCCGGCCCCATGGACTTTATTCCGCAATATATCCGCGGAAAAAACAGGCCCGACACAATCCGCTACGACTGCGAGCAGCTGAGGCCGATCCTCTCCTCCACCTACGGGTGCATCGTCTACCAGGAGCAGGTTATGCAGATCGTTCGAAGCCTGGCAGGCTACACGCTCGGCCGAAGCGACCTGGTGAGGCGTGCAATGTCCAAAAAAAAGGCCTCAGTGATGCAGGAAGAGCGCCGGAATTTCGTGTACGGAAATGAGGAGGCGGGCGTCCCCGGCTGTATCGCAAACGGGATTCCCGAAAAAACGGCGAACAAGATTTTTGATGAGATGACGGACTTTGCAAGGTACGCCTTCAACAAGTCCCACGCGGCGGCCTACGCGGTGGTTTCCTATCAGACCGCGTATCTCAAGTACTATTATCCGGTGGAATTCATGGCCGCCCTGATGACCTCCGTGATCGATGTCCCCACCAAGGTATCCGAGTACATCCAGGTGTGCCGGCAGATGAACATCCGGATTCTTCCTCCCGATATCAACACAGGCCTGTACGGTTTTTCGGTGGACCAGGGAGCGATCCGCTACGGCCTCTCGGCGATCCGGAATGTCGGACGTCCGCTGATCGAGGGAATGGTCCATGAGCGTGAGGCGAACGGTCCGTACAAAACTCTGGAGGATTTCATCAAAAGAAACACCTCCCAGATGAATAAGCGGATGATCGAAAACCTGATCAAGGCGGGCGCCCTCGACTGTCTTCCCGGCAACCGCCGCCAGAAGATGGCGGTCTACGCCCAGATCGTGGATCACACGTCGCAGTCCCGCAAAAATGTGATGGAGGGACAGCTCAGCCTGTTCGATTTTGTCTCTGAAGAGGATAAAAAGAGCTTTGAGATCCGTCTGCCGGATCTGCCGGAGTTCGAAAAAGAGATGATCCTCGCATTCGAAAAGGAGGTTCTTGGCATCTACCTCAGCGGGCATCCGCTCGAAAAAGACCGGGCGATGATGGAAAAAATCATCACCGGGAAGACGACCGATTTTCAGCCGGACGAGGAGACGGGCCTTCCGAAGGTGACCGACGGACAGACTCTGATCGTCGGCGGCATGATCACCGAGAAGAGCATCAAGTATACAAAGAAGAATCAGATCATGTGTTTCCTGACACTGGAAGATCTGGTCGGGACAATGGAGATTCTTTGCTTCCCGAACAGTTACGAAAGATGGCAGGCGGTCCTGGAGCCGGACCAGAGGCTTTTTATCCAGGGGCGCGTCTCGGCGGAGGAGGACAAGGCGAGCAAACTGATCCTCGAAAAAGTATGCCTGTTTGATCAGGTTCCGGTCGATGTCTGGATTCAGTTTGCCGACAAGGATTCCTACACAGCTGCCGCAAAGGCTCTGGAGGATGATCTGAAAAGTTCCCCCGGGAACAGCAGCGTTGTCATTTTCCTGAAGGATGTGCGGGCGGTCAAGCGGCTTCCGGCTTATCTCGGGGTAGAGCCAAACGAAAACTGGGTTGCCGGCATGAACCGGAAATACGGGGAAGGCAACATTAAACTGGTGCCCCGGGCGATGAAGCGTTTATGACGGGGCCGGAACTGCGGTTTGCCCGGAGAACGGGCAGGACTGCGGGAACACAGAGTACGGATCAATCCGTAAGATGCTTTGGAGAGTATATATTATATGGAAGAAATTTATCAGAAATATCAGAAATTAAAAGACATCCTTGCGGCCGCGGGCAGCGTCGCCGTCGCCTTTTCCGGCGGGGTCGATTCGACCTTCCTGATGGATACCGCGTCGGAGGTACTGGGGCAGAACACGGCAGCGATCACTGTCTCCTCCACTGTCTTTCCCAAAAGGGAGAAGACAGAAGCTGAAGATTTTTGCGCGGAGCGCGGAATCCGGCATATCATCACGGAATTCGACGAGCTTTCCATCCCCGGCTTTCGCGAGAATCCGCCGGACCGCTGCTATATCTGCAAAAAGGAGCTGTTCCGGAAAATTCAGGCTCTCGCGGCGGAAAATCATCTGGCCGCTGTCGCCGAGGGCTCCAATATGGATGACATGCAGGATTACCGCCCCGGGCTGCGGGCGATCGGGGAGCTCGGAATCCTGAGCCCTCTCCGCAGGGCCGGACTCACCAAGGCAGAGATCCGCATTCTTTCTAAGGAAAGGAACCTTCCGACCTTCAACAAGCCCTCCTATGCGTGCCTCGCTACGCGGTTTGTGTACGGAGAGACCATCGATGAGAAGCACCTTGCCATGGTGGAGGAGGCCGAGCAGTTTCTTTACGACCTCGGCTTCCGCCAGATGCGTGTCCGGATTCACGGGGAGCTTGCCCGCATCGAGGTACTGCCTGAAATGATCAGCAAGATCGCCTCGCCGGAGATTTCATCAAAAATCTCCGAGCGTCTGACGGAGCTCGGCTTCCGCTATGTGTCCCTCGACCTGAAGGGCTACCGGACCGGATCCATGAACGAGGTGCTTGGGTGAGGTGCCAACCCATTACATATAATGCACATCGTCCCCCTTCTCCTGTCCCCTGCGGTACTCCGCGGGGGATTTTCCGTAGGTCTTCCGGAAAATCTTCCGGAAATTCCCCAGATTATTATAGCCGAGATCCACCGCAATTTTTGAGACCGGGTACCGGGATTCCGAGAGCAGCCGGGCTGCCTCCTTCATTTTCATGATCTGTATATTCTCCATAAAGCCGGCACCGGTACTCTGCTTCAGGATTCTCTGGACCTGGCGCTCACTGTAATTGAAAAAGGCCGCCAGCTCCTTAAGGGTGACCGTAGTGTAATGCTCCTGCATGTATTTGAGAATATAAATCAGATTCTCGCTCTGCCTGATATTCGAATTTTCGGAGACCTTCAGATCCTTCTCGTGATATCTGAGCAGAGAGACGAAAAAAAGGTCCATCAGGCTGTTCAGCATATGGTTGTGGTAGGATCTACGCCCAAAGCTCTCCTCCCGGGCCGCCCGAAGAATATCCATCAGCATCGGATCCCACCCGCACTGGAAGAGCAGGAACGGATGGGGGTTGGTCCCATAGAGGGTCTTGCTGAAAAAATCTGCAAGTATGCTGTTTTCTTCCTGCAGCGTGCTGAAAAAAGCTCTCTCGAAGGTACTCCTCCGGATGCATACGCACAGGATGCAGGAGTCCGAAAAGCAGCTCAGGGCATGGCGCGAATCCGGCACCACGATGCAGATGCTTCCTCTTGTCAGATGAAGCTCCTGATTTGCGATATAAAGCTTCATCTCCCCTTCCACTACCACCTGCACCACAAAAAAATCCGTCGTATGCCATACCGGCGGAAACCAGGCCATATGATGATAGAAAACAGTATCCACATCTGTCCGGAAAACCCGGTTTTCGTCCAGCAGATTCAAGTCGCGGTGCAGCGTGATTTTCTGAGGATGGTAATACGTAAACTGCTGAATATAGGATGTATAATACTCATGGGAGTGGGGAAGATGATAGGCAGGGTCTCCGGATTCTTCGTAGATCCTGCGGAAGATCTGCTCCCGCATCAGATGCTCTTCACTTTTTTCAAAACCGCGCATAGTGTTTTCTTCCTGTTGATATTTATTAATTCACCCACCTGCATGCAATCCTGCGAGGGTTCAGGACTTTTGGCACTGTAAGATTACGGACAGTCCCACAACTATGATAGTGCAGATAAGGATGCTTGTCAATGTCGGAAAACCGTCGGTATCTGTCATTTTAGTTTCTGTCCGGATCATCCGGAATATGGTAATATGGTAATTGTTCAGAACAGGGCGAAGCACTTGCTGCTGAGCCCGTCCAAAAGCGTGATGCGTCAGGCAAAAATCCATCGCCGCAGGCGATTTGCATGGGTTTTTGTGCGGATCTGTGAAGGTACTGAACAGATACAATATATGCACTACTGAGAACCGCTTATCCGCAAAAAAATATGCAGGAAGCGCAATACACAGGCATCATAGTCCGCTCCCTGCGTCGGATTTGCGTCGCAATCCAACTACCTAATGGATGGGAGACAAAAACATGACAGACAAACAGAATCGAACCCCGCAGGGAAGCCTGGCCGTAGCTTTGGGCGTCGGCTTCGTATGGTTTACCAGTCAGTTCGGTGGCGGTTTTGCTTCCGGCACCCAGCTGTACCAGTACTTTATCAATTTCGGAATCTGGTGCCTCTTAACACCGGCTATCGCGCAGCTGTTTCAGGCATTCTTTCAGTGGTATGCCCTTCGGTTCGCGTATACACACAAAACGGTAAATTACCGCGACTTCTGTGATCAGTTCTATGGCAGATTTCATGTTGTTTTTTCCAATCTTTATGAGCTCGTTTACCTGATGCTGATTCTGCTGGCTCCGTCTATCGCGTTTGCGACCGGAGGCTCTACGCTGAATGAGCTGACCGGAATCCCCTACCTTATCTGTACCATTCTGGTAGGTGTTCTGATCTACATTGTTTCCCTTTTTAATACAGATATGATCCGGAAAGCGGCCACCATCGTCTCCTACGTGCTGATCATCGGAGTGCTGATCGTCTTTCTTCCGAACATCTTTGCGGAGTGGGGCGATATCATGGATGCCATCCATCAGATGTCCGCCGGCACACTCCCGGTCGGCTCGGCCGAAAGCGGCAGCTTCGGAAGCGCCCTCTGGAACTGCATTCTGTACGGTGCCTACCATGTGGCGTCCATCGGTCTCTATGTAGCGCACGCCCAGAAGTTCACCAAAAAGAGCCAGTGCCTGTCCAGTATGGTTCTCGGCTTCATCATCAATGCGGTGGTTATCTCGCTTGTAAATTTCGGACTTCTGGCAGTCGCCATGAACCCGGATCTGCCGAATTACTCCGTGTACACCCTGCTGTTCGCACAGAGAGGAATCCTCTCCTCCGTTCTGGCTCCTCTGGTTTCCATCCTGATCATCGTAGGGTCGGTGTTCAGCGGTGTAAACATGATCACCGGTTTTGTAAACCGTGTAGTGACGGGCCTGGAAAAGAACGAGGATAAGAAGACAGCTTCTAAAAAACGCGGGATCCGCACAAAGATCACCGCTCTGGCCTGCACACTGGTAACCTTCAGCATTTCCCAGTTCGGCCTGCTTCCGCTGGTCAAAAAAGGCTACAGCTATCTTGGCTTTGCCTGCATCATCGTCATCGTCATCCCGTTCCTGGTCCGCATGGTGCTGGAGCTGGCAGGCGTTGTGAAGGAATAAGGCAATCAGGTAATTTTCAATAACCAACGATAATGATCGCGCTCCAGGTCAGGGGTTCGTTCAAAATAAATAACGCATTAAGGAGGTCATTATGAGCATCAGACAAGACATCTATGAAAAGCTTGCAGAGCGCGCTTCCCAGTTATTCGGGAAGAAACCGGAGGAGTTTTCCGAAGCTACCCGGTTTGTGGAGGACCTGAACGCCAAGTCCACACAGTACTCGCAGATCACAACGTTTCTGGAGGATGAATTTGACACCGAAATCCCGTTTATGTCCTTCCGCCGTCAGGAGACCTTCGGCGATGCAGTGAATTATGTTCTGACCGAATGCCTCGGTGAGGACGCTGAGGAAGCCGAGCCCGCAGCCGCACCTGTTTCCTCCGCGCCGGCTCCGGTCACGGGACGGAAGGCAGAGATTCTGGCAAAGCTGATCGAGCGTGCCAGCGGCCTTTTTGGGAAAAAGCCGGAGGAGTTATCTTCCGCCACCCGGTTTGTGGAGGACTGCAATGCCAAATCCACACAGTATTCCCAGATTACCACATTCCTTGAGGATGAATTTGATACCGAGATTCCGTTCATGTCCTTCCGCCGCCAGGAAACCTTCGGCGACGCGGTCAACTATGTACTGACAGAGTGCCTCGGCGAGGAGGCCGAGGAGGAAGCCGCCGACGTTTCCCCCGCACCGGCAGCCAGCTCCGCTCCGGCACCGGCTCCGGCTGCAGCTCCGGCCCCCGCTTCAGAAGGCGGCTCCGCCAAGTCCGACCACGATGATGAGCTGGCCATGCGCGAGCGCTTCACCCTGAAGGAAACCTTCCAGGGCGAGGAGCTGGAGGCTGTCTACATGGTGGCAAGAAAGCCGGTGGCAGTGGATCCCAGCCTCGACCTTGCTGCTTCCGACGATCCCATGGCACGTATGGGACAGGGCTTCTGCCCCGCCTTCAACCAGCGTGTATACGAATGCGCGCCGGGCGTCCTCTGCGAGCAGGATGTTCCCGTAAAGATGCGCGACGGAATCACCATCTACTGCGATATCTACCGTCCGAAGGACGAGAGCCAGAAATATCCGGCCATCGTCTCCTGGTCGTGGTTCGGAAAGCGTCCGGGCGAGGGAATGAGCGAATGGCAGATTATGGGTGTTCCGCCTCACACAGTTTCGAAATTTGCCAAATTTGAGTCCCCGGATCCTCTGTACTGGGTATACCAGGGCTATGCCGTAGCGAACGTGGATGTCCGCGGCGCCGGCCATTCCGAGGGCAATGTACATATGTTTACACATCAGGACCGCGAGGACGGCTACGATTTTGTCGAGTGGCTGGCCGTACAGCACTGGTGCAACGGAAATGTCGGTATGTCCGGTAACTCCGGTGTGGCAATGCACCAGTGGGGCATTGCTTCCATGCAGCCGCCGCATCTGAGATGCATCGCTCCGTGGGAGTGCAGCACCGATCTTTACCGTGAGTCCTTCTACGAAGGCGGCGTACCCGCCCTCTCCTTCAACAAGTTTATCTCCGCGCAGGTGACAGGCACCGGCGGCGTGGACAGCCAGGTGGATATGGCCGTCAAGTATCCGCTGATGAACGGATACTGGGAAGACAAGCGCCCGGATTTCTCCAAGGTTACCTGTGCGGTATACCAGACCGCAGGCTTCTCTCACTTCCATCTCCGCGGATCCCTGCAGGCATTCCGCAAGGCCCGCACCAAACTGAAATGGCTCCGCGCGCACCGCGATTTTGAGTGGCCGGATACCTATCAGCCGGAGAACCTTGAGGATCTGAAGAGATTCTACGACAGATACCTGAAGGGAATCCACAATGGCTGGGAGATGACCCCGAGAGTCCGCCTCGACATCATGGATGCCTATGACTGCGATTATCAGGTACGCCGTCCCGAAAATGAATTCCCGTTAAAGAGGACGGAGTACAAAAAATACTACTTTGACGCGTCCGATCCCGCACACCTGACCATGAAGGATGCCCCGGTATCCGTGGAGAGCTGTGTCGCTTACGACGGCAACACCGAGCAGGTCGAGTTCGACATGACCTTTACCGAGGACACCGAGCTTACCGGCTACATGTACCTGCATCTTTATGTCGCTGCGGAGAGCTACAACGATATGGATATGTTCGTGAACATCCAGAAGGCGGATGAGAACGGAAACTTCCTTCCCTGGAGCGTACTGGATGAGCCGCATCCCGGCGCATGGGGCAAGTGCCGGATCTCCCACAGGGAGCTGGATCCCAAGGAATGCCAGAAGGTAAAAGGCCTGATGGTTCAGCCGGTCATGGCGCACCGCCGCGAGCTGAAGGTACAGCCGGGCGAGATCGTTCCGGTCGACATCGAGATCGTTCCGAGCGCGCGTATCTGGCATAAGGGCCAGAAGCTGAGAGTGCAGATCGCAGGACGCTATATCCGCGAGGGATGGTTTGAGCCGCTGGCATGGGATACCGATAACCACGGCCGTCAGATCATCTACACCGGCGGGCAGTATGAGTCCTTTATCCAGGTGCCGGTCATCCCGCCCAAGTACAGGGCAGGAGACTATGTCTACAGATAAATAAACGCCCGGCACCAATCCAGTCTTATGTTTTATTGATGCTGTTATGAGGAGCTTTACTCAATGATTAAAGGAATCGGTACAGATTTTATTCGAATGGATTCCATCCCCGACACTTCCCTGTGTCCGGGCGATCCGTTCCGGGAAAAGACCTTCACAGTAAAAGAGCAGCAGCAGGCGGACAGCCGTCCGGTTCCCCGGGATTACTATTGTACCCGCTTTGCGGGAAAAGAGGCAGTATTCAAGACCCTCGGGGCCGATCCGGAGCATGCGCGCCTGAATGAAATCGAGATTCTGGACGACAGCTTTGGCGCTCCTCATGTGACACTATATGGCACTCTTAAACAGCATGCGGACAGACAGGGCATTGCCATGACCCGAATTACCCTGACCTACGACAGCGGCTTTGTCCTCGCGTTCGCCATTTCTGAGGAAGAAGAATAAACATATTAAAAGAAAGGCCGAAACTATGACCCTGATTGAAACCTTAATCGAAAAAGCCAAAAAGCAGCCCATGCGCGTTGCTCTTCCGGAGTGCGAGGCAGACAAAACCCTGCTGGCAGCCCGCAGAGTAAAGGATGAGGGCATCGGAATCCCGGTTCTGGTAAATGATCCGGCCGTCATCCGTGAGACAGCTGCACGCGCAGGCGTATCCATCGATGATATGGAAATCGTGGATGTTACCGACGAAGCATTCCGCGACACGGTCATCGCGAAATATATGGAATATCCTGCCGACAAGCGCCAGCTTTCCGAAAAAGGCGCGAAGCGCAAGATGAAAAACACCATGTACTACGCAATGATCATGGAAGCCGCCGGCCTTGTCGACTGCACCTTCTGCGGACATGTAAACACTACCGGAGATGTGCTGATGACAGCGATGCAGGCGATCGGCATGCAGGACGGCGTTGATGTTCCTTCCATCTTTGCCCTGACCGAGATCCCGGGCTTTGAGGGCTCCGAGGGAAATCTCCTTGCACTTGCCGACTGCGGCCTCAATCCGGACCCGAAGGCGGACGACCTGGCTTCCATCGCCATCGCCACCTGTGACAATGTGCACGCACTGATGGGCTGGGATATCCGCTGCGCGTTCCTCTCCTTCTCCACACTGGGAAGCGGAACATCAGACAGTGTCGACAAGATTAACGAAGCGATCCGCATCACAAAGGAACGCCGCCCGGACCTCAAGGTGGAGGGCGAATTCCAGCTGGATACCGCCGTTCTCCCGGCAGTCGCGGCGAAAAAGGTAAAGACGGAGAGCGAAGTTGCAGGCAAGGCAAACGTACTGATCTTCCCGGATCTCAACGCGGCAAACATCGGAATCAAAATGATCCAGATCTTCGCCAAAGGAAAAGGCTACGGCCATACTCTTTCGGGCTTCAACAAACCGGTGGCGGATTCCTCCCGCGGCTCTTCCGTGGAGGAGATTGTGGGCGATATCGCCATGTTGATCATTGCAGCGCAGAACTGACAGAAAGGAGTGGTTTTTATGGGATACAAAATTTTCACCCTGAGCCCCGGCTCGACTTCCACAAAGCTTGCGGTTTTTGACGGGGAAGAAAGGCTGTTCAAGGCAAACGTGCAGCATGACCCCGAGGTTCTGAAGACCTTTGCGCGCGTCAGCGAGCAGAAACCGTACCGCGTGGAGACCATTCTTGAGGAACTTAAAAAAGCGGATGTGCAGATTTCGGATATGGACGCCTTTGCAGCTTACTCCGGCGGCCTGGTATCCACACCGGGCGGAATTTTCCCGGTAAATGAGAAAATCCTGGACGACTGTACCTCGGGCCGTCTGATGGAGCACCCGGCAATCCTCGGAGCGCAGATCATCGATGCTTTTGCAAAACAGACCGGAAAGCCCGCCTATCTGGTAAATCCGCCGGATGTGGATGAGTTCGACGATGTCGCCCGTGTGGCAGGCATCAAGGGCATCTACCGTGAATCCCACGTACATGTTCTGAACCAGAAGGAAGTCGCCATGCGCGCGGCCAAAGAACTTGGAAAGAAGTATGAGGAGTGCAACTTTGTCGTATGTCACGTGGGCGGCGGCACTTCGATCACGGCGCAGAAGCACGGACGTATCGTGGATGCCAACGACGTACTGAACGGCGACGGCCCGATGGCCCCCAACCGCAGCGGTTATGTTCCGCTGATGCCGGTGGTAAAAATGTGCTACTCCGGCAAGTACACGCTGGATGACATGAAAAAGAAAATCAGCAAGACGGGCGGACTCCTCGGACTTCTCGGCACAGACAACATGCTGGAGATCAAGGACAGAATCAGCAAAGGTGATAAATGGGCTGCTCTGGTATACGAAAACTTTGCTTACCAGCTTGCCAAATACATCGGATCCTACGCGTGTGTGCTCGAAGGAAAAGTGGATGCTGTCGTCATGACCGGCGGTGTCTCCAACGATGAAGGATTTATCGCGAATGTGAAGAAATATGCAGGGTGGGTCGCCCCGTTCATCATTTACGGCGGCGATTTCGAGATGGAGGCGCTCGCTTCGGGAGCCATCCGCGCCCTGACAGGTGAAGAAGAAACGAAGGAATATACCGGTGTTCCGGTATGGACCGGCTTCGATTTTGAGCCGGCAGAGTAATCCGGTCTGTACAGAGGATAAGAAATGGCTAAGAGACAGAGACTGTGTCCGGAGATCACGGATCCGGATCTGAGAGGATTTCTGGACATGCTTCCCGATCTGCGCGCCTTCAATACTGCTCTTGTCAGGGGGCAGAAGCGCACGGCTGAGACGGAGGAATTTGCCCTCCCGGGCAGAAAAATATCAATCTGCTTTCACAGGGCAAAGGCGAAGGACGGAACGGTTCTTACAGGAAAAAGGCCGGTTCTGTTTGAATTCCACGGAGGCGGGTTCATGCTGGGCGATGCGGAAAAGACCGACGCGCTCTGCGAACGGATTGCCGTTGATCTTGGCATACATGTGGTCGGCGTAAACTACCGCCTTGCCCCGGAAAATCCCTTCCCGGCAGCCGTTAAGGACGCCTACGGGGTGATCCGCAGGATGTACCAGAGGGCAGATCAATATGACATCGACCCCGAAAACATGGCGGTCATGGGGTATTCCGCAGGGGCGACCCTTGCCATTGCCGCGGGTATGCAGACCCTTTTGAACGGGGAATTTTCGCTGAAGGCGATGGTGCTCCACTATCCTTATGTGGATGCCGTGCATATGCCGGATGAGAAGGAGCACTACGACTGCGATATGACCAACGAGGCGATGAAGGCTTTCACACTGCTCTACTCTACCGAGGAAGAGCGGAAGAACCCTTATGTATCCCCCATTCTGGCATCCCGTGAGGAGCTCGCCGGTATGCCTCCGGCCCTGATCTTACCCGCGGAGCGTGACCAGCTGAGGGAGGAAGGCATCCTGTTTGCGGAGCATCTCAAAGATGCCGGTACAGAGACAGAGCTTCATATTATGCCGAAGATGCATCACGGGTATCTCGAGGATGCCGCGAATATGGATGTTTACGAGACTACTGCTCCGGACGTTAAGGCGACACACGATCCTTCCTTCCGGGAGCAGGCGGAAGAGGCAGTCCGATTGACCGAAGGCTTTTTGACAGAACATTTTGGGAATGCAAAGCATTCCGAATGAATGGGTTCTGGACAGTTACTGGGAAATTTAAAAACGACACACTAGAAGATTTGAACCATAAAGAAAAGGAGACAGACGAATGAAGATTTTGGGTATTTCCTCAGGAACACTGAACGGCTCCAATGACTCCATGTGCAAAGAAGCCCTGATGGGAGCGCAGGAAGCAGGCGCTGAGATCGAATTTATCAACCTTCACAAACTGGATATCAAGCACTGTACCGGATGTATCGCCTGTGTTAAATCCATCATGAGCGGCAAAGGCCGTACCTGCGCCATCAAGGATGACTTTATGTGGCTGCTGAACAAAATGCTGGATGCGGATGGAATCCTAATGGCTTCCCCGATCTTCGAGAACGGTGTTCCCGGCATCGTACACACGGTCTGTGACCGTTTCGGCCCGTCCATGGACCGCGGGAACCTTGTGATCGCGGATATGCTCTCACGTGAGCACGGCGGCCCGGGCGTTGACCCCAGACTCCTGAAGGACAAAGTAATCTCCTTTATCGCTGTCGGCGGTTCTGACTGGGGCTCCCTGGTTCAGATGGATCACGGCATGGTAGCAATGAGCCCGATGTGGAAGATCATCGACAATGACAAATTCCAGTGGTCCAAGACCATCCTGATGGACGATGACGCTCTGGCCCGCGCACATCAGATCGGCATCAACCTGGCAAATGCCGCAAGGGATATCCCCAATGCGACATGGCAGGGACCGGCAGGCGTATGCCCGCACTGCCATACCAACAACTTTTACATTGAGCCCGGCACCACCCATGCGATCTGCGGTCTCTGCGGCATGGAGGGCGAGCTTGAGGTGAAGGACGGCGCGATCCGCATCGTTTATCCGGATGATCAGTACGAAAAAGCCCACGACACCATGTCCGGAAAGATGCTTCACGGAAAAGATATCCAGGAGAACGAAGGACGTCTGGCTGATCTGCAGAAGAACAGCGCTGAGTTCAAGGCTAGAAAAGCCAAATACAGAGACTTTATCAAACCGACCGTTCCGGAAAGAGCGTAATGCAGTCATACCGGATTGTCTTTCCTTCGATGGAATAATCCGGCCTGACCCCCGCAAGAAACGGGCCCTTGAGCGGCCTCTTGACTACAATTTTACGCGGCCCTGCTTTGGCCGCAGCCCGGAAAAGCCCTGCTTCATCATCGCAGGGCTTTTCCAGTTTCTGCAGCAGCTGTGCTTTCTTTTTTACAAGGCCGCTCTTCTGTCTTTCCGGGAACATCGGATCCAGAAAGATGAGATCCGGCCGGAAAGGCAGCTCAGCAAGGAGGGTGCGGCTGTCCCCCTCCAGAAGATGCATTCTGGATACGGTTTCGGACAGTTCCGGAACTTTATCCGCCCTCCGGAGAGCGTCCCGAAGCAGGGCGGAAATCACCGGGTCGAATTCACACATCCATACGTTCCACCCGGCAGCGGCAAGAAGGATCGAGTCCTCCCCCAGCCCCGCAGTCGCGTCCACGGCGATTTTGTCCGGCGGGCAGTCCTTTATCCTGGCCGCGCGCACCAGCAGCTCGCGCGCCAGATTCTGCGGCTTCAGCCTCCGCAGCATCTTTGTAAAATCCCCGCGGACCGCCATCTCACCGCTCCGCAGTGTGAGCCCTTCCGGCTCCATCCGTAATTCTGCGTCTATCATATCTGCCCTTCCAGAAAATCAGCGACCGTTTTTTCCACCTTTTCGAGACTGTTGTCGTAGCAGTGCGTGTCGCCTTCGATTACAGCCAGCGCGGCATTCTCATACTTCCCGGCAAGCTCAAGAGCGCAGGATACCGGCACGGTCTCATCCGCGTCTCCGTGGACGATCAGAACCGGTCCCCGATAGCGTTTTACGGCTTCCTCCACGGGCAGCATCATCGCTGCGCGGAAATAATCCCCGCCAAGAACCTTCCCGTCCGGAAAAATCACCCTGTCCGGGATATGATCCGGATCAAAGACCGCATCCAGAACACAGCCCTTCGGCGCGTCCTGCGGAATGCACATCGCGGGCGAAAGCGGGACAACCGCGTCCAGCTTATCCGGCATCAGGCCGGCGGCGAGCACCGTGCAGAGCCCGCCCTGGGAATGTCCTGCCAGAAACAGCTTTGTCACAAAATCGAGGCGTGACGCATAATGGATAATCGTCATCAGTTCCGAAATCCACTTGTAGATCGTGTGGTCCTCAAACCTGCCTCCGCTCATCCCGTGGCCGTAAAGCTCGGCGCGGAGCGTGGCGATTCCCCTCTCATTCAGGGCTCTGCTGATGCCAGCAATGTGCGGCTCCTCCATGTGTCCGGTAAAGCCATGGATCACAATGGCAAGCGGGCATTTTTCTGTTTCTTCCGGCCGGTCCAGCTTCATGTGCAGCCGGATGCCGTCATCTTCGATATAAAACTCCTGCATCTGTTCAGTACCTTCACAGTTACTAAGTTACTCTGGCTGATCTTCTTCATGCTCTGTTTCATTCTGCGGAGCATCTGCAGCATCATCTGATTCATTCACAGGCTCTTCCACAGCGTCTGACGCAGGATATTCCTCACCCACAGCTGCTCCGCCAGTGCCCGCATCTGCTTCATCAGTCTCGACTTTATTCATCATCGCCCGTGCCCGGATGCTTATTTTCGGAGCCGGAGCCGCCTGCGGCCTTGCCGCGCGCTGTGTGTTGACTGCCAGGATCCGGTCCGGATCCGCCTCATGGAGCTTTTTCATCCGGAAAGCGCCGATGTACAGGAACACCAGGATCAGAACCGTGTAGATCAGTGCTCCCAGGAACAGGGCCCTTTTCAGGAATGTCAGAATTACATAGGCCGCCTCAAAGGCCGTAAGGCCGATCACGGTTTTTAAGATGAACGGAGCCTTGTCCACACGGTTCGAAAAGCGCAGAATGGCAGCTCCGGCCACGCAGCGGATAATCACCATAAAAATGCAGGCGAAGCCGAGAATCCGGAGATCATTGATGCTGATGCCCAGGGTTTTCATATCCTTCTTAAGAGCAGGCACATCGATCTCCCGGGATTCCTCCCCGGCATCCGCAGCGGTTTCCCCCGCGGTGGTATCTTCCGCCTTGTCCGCCTCTGCGGTTTCCTCAGCTGCGATATCTTCTTCCTTATCCGCCGCCTCAGCCGCGGTATTCCCAGTCTCTTCCACCGCATCCGTATCCCCGGATGCAGCATCCTCAGCAGCTTTC
>CAMOXX010000045.1 GCA_946629475.1 uncultured Blautia sp.
CCCGCAGCTTCCTCCGAGGACGAAAAAAAGCGGCAAAAACAAATCTTCAGGCCTGGCCCGCTGCACCGTCCTTGCAGCTGAATCCCTTTGCCGCGAGGCATGCTTCGACTTCCATAATATCATCGGTGTGCAGGACAATGATCGGCATCGCCGAATCTCTGTCAAAGGAAAGATACAGATAGTTTACGTCCACGTTGCTGTTGTAAAGAGCCTTGAGCAGGTCGTCAAGCGCCCCCGGACGGTCCTGAATCTGTACGCCGATCACTTCGGTCGTGCGGCACAGATAGCCTTCTTTTGTCAGGGCTTCCACAGCCCTGCCGGCTTCTGATACAACCATCCGGATAATTCCGTACTCTGCGCTGTCGTTTGTGACTGAACCGAGAATATTGACATCCGCTTTTTTCAGAATCTCTGTTATGTGCTGCATTGTGCCCTTTCGGTTCTCTGCATAAATGGAAAGCTGCTGTAACATTTTTTTCCTGCTCCTTTTCTCTTCTGCTGTTCTCACTGCTGCCCCAGCGGGATCTCGACAATCTCAGCCATTCTGGTCAGGCACTGCTCGATATCCTCCGAAATTTCTTCCGAAAGCCTCTCGGAAATCTCTTCGCCCTTCTGGTTTTCCAGTGTTTCATAAAAACTCTTTTTCACAACGCCTTCATACCGGCCGATTCTGCTCTCAAACGCCCTCCTGGTGACAAGGCGGCGCATCGGGCCGGGAATATCCAGCCTCAGAAGCGCTTTTTCCATCTGGTTTTTTCCAAGAATCAGGACCAGAAGGGACAGCAGCGCTCCTGTAAGTATCCCTGCAGGGCCTCCCGAGATCAGCGCGATCCCGCTTCCGCCGCAGAAAAGGCCGACAATCACCGAAATGACCGAATCAATCAGCCAGGTGATCTCCTCAACCGCAAAGATATCCTTCGCCTCGATCCGGATGTCTATGTCGGTAGTGTTAAAATAGGATTTCAGGCTGAGCGCCCGGTAAGGGATATTGTGGCGGATACAGATCGGCATGGTATATTCTTCCAGGTCGTCCCCCACGGTTCTGAGCCACCGTGATACCGGCTTTGCCAGGATCTCCTTTGCCTCATCGCTGTGAAGGTACTCCGTGACAGCCTTTTCCATCTCTTCATCCGTGTCGATCAGCCTCCGGATCCCGCCGTTCCTCCATTTTTCGAAGACCGGCACGCAGGCATTATGAAGAAGCGGGGATGCAAGAGCGTCCATGGCAGCCCTGTACAGCTCCGTGATATGGCTCTCCACAACATTTTCTATCGTGCTCGAAGCGATGAGCTCATCCAGCTCGGCACGGAACGCGCGCATCTCGCTGTCAATTCTGCCGCAGTAGGCCAGGCCACGGGCCACCGAAAACTCCGGCTCGCTGCCGGTAATCACGACTGATTCCGGGAACACGCTCTCGCACCACTCGCGGAGGGCAGGCAGCCTTGACACTCCCCCTGTTAAAAAAACCAGCTCCGGAAGCCCGTCCTTCAGGCTCTCCCGGATATCCTTCAGGCTTGACAGGAAGGTCTCGCGGAAGGAGCGGTTTCCCAGCCGGCCGGATTTTTTGTTCATGAGGCGGTCTGCCATCTCCGGGTTCATGCGCATCCGGAGCGGAACCGGCTTGCGGTAATAGACCGTCACGGTATCGGTGCACTCATGATTCTTCCAGAACTCCTCATCCGAAAAGTATTTTTCCTTCAGGCGCCGCGCCGCGAATTCACAGTAAGTCCGCCAGGGCGGGCTCTGTTCAAATACGCTCTTCAGCTCCTTTTCCCTGCCCGAACCGGCCACGCTCTCCTCGAGGAGAATCTCGTCCATGATGCCTCCGCCCAGGACAACCTCCCCGGCCGTCTGCATCTCGACCTCTTTCCCATCACGGATATACGCAAAATCCGTGGTGGAGGAACCGATATCAGCCACGAGCACCGATTTTGACAGGATATCATGGCCGACCTGCAGATGCCTGGACCGGCAGGCGCTCACCATTGCCGCCCTGGATTCCGAGACGATTCTTACCGGCGGATACCCGGCATTTTCAAAAATGGACCGGTACCTCTCACGGGCATTCTTATCCCAGCCTGCCGGGCAGCCTACATAAAAGCAGTTATCCTCCGTCTTTTCTACTGCCCCGCTCCGGTACAGCTCATCGAGAACGCCCGATGCAAAGATCTCCACATCGCGGCGGCTCGCCGGGTCGGCCAGGAATCTGCTCTTAAACCGGAGGCCTTTCCGCACGGAGTCGGTACGGTAGCAGGCATTCTCCCCGATCAGAGTCTCTCCGTTTTCCGAGACAGCGTATGCAGTGATGAAGCTTTTGGCATCTTTTACCGGAAGAATGACAGGGGCAGAAGCCTCCTCCCCCGGGAGCACTGCCACGGCACTCTCCGCATCTCCCAGATCAAAGCCATAGAAACTCTCCATTACATACCTCCCGCAGCCAGTCCTTTTTTCAGCAGCTCGCCTCCGCTCACAAGAGCGGGCCGGATTGTGGCACGTTTTTCAGACGGCATGACATCGAACCATTCTCTGCTGGCCGTGTCGTAGTCCACTGCTTCAATATTGTTTCGATGTAAAAAATACCTGATATCCTCCAGCTTGTCAAGCGCTGTATCACCGTCCCGGGAATACAGTGCTTCCAGAAGCCCGGCATACAGCGCAATTTCGCCCTCGCTGACCGGGCCGGAAATCCGGTACTCTCCCGCCGCAGCTTCCCCCGCCGGCACTCTTTCGATAGTCTGGTCGATAACCTGCATGACGCCGCGGAATTTTCGATAAGCATTCCCGGCGTCAATGCGGTTTTCCACCTTCTGCCTGGCTCTGCGGGCGGCATCTCTGCTGCTCCCGGTCTGTCTGCCCAAAAGAAAAGCTCCGGCAAGCAGGAGAATCAGTCCCGCGCACATCATAATCTTCTGCAAAAGGCCGAAACCTTCAGGCATTCCTCCTCCTGCAAAAAGGAATACCATCACAGCAGCGCCGGCGGCGCAGAGGACAGCAGGCAGAAGTACAGTTTTTTTTCTGCCGCCGTCTTCCGCCGTCCAGACCACACTCCCGCCCACTGTATCGATCAGAGGGAGGCCCATACGGCACACCTGCATCATGTCCGAGGCCGCCCTGCTCCTGCCCTCCTGTTTTTCTGTTTCACTGTACCGGTAAAGAAGACGGTCAGCCTCCTTTTCCAGAGTCTCTTCTGCCTGTTCCAAACCAGGCTGGTTCGCAAGGTCGCTCAGCAGCCTCTCTCTGTCCTCCTCAAGCAGTTCCACCAATGTCATTTCCGGGTCACTTCCTATCTGTTCTGAACAGTTGCCCTGTTTTATTTCAGCGCATCACCGTCTCAACCTTGATCGTGTTGGTATTGCCGGTGCTTCCGTTGATCAGGCCGCCTGTAATGACGACATTGTCTCCCTTTTTCAGCTTCATCACACGCTGCGCTTCCTTCATGGCATGATAGAACATGACCTCAACCGAGTTGAATTCCTCGCTGATCACGGGCAGCACGCCCCAGCTCAGGTTCAGCTTGCGCCAGGCCCTTTTTGACGTAGTCATGCCGATGATCGGGGTCGGACAGCGGAAACGGCTGACCATCCTGGCGGTCTTACCGGTCATGGAGCATACCACAATACACTTTGCGTCGACATCGATCGCCATAGCGCACGTCGCATGGGATACCGCGTCCAGATTGCTGTGAATTTTGAACTCCTGCTGATGGAACTGTTTTTTGTAATCAATCCGGAACTCGGTGTACTCCGCGACCTCCGCCATCGTCCGGATCGCCCTGACCGGATACTTGCCGGCGGCTGTCTCTCCCGAAAGCATCAATGCCGAGGTTCCGTCATAAACCGCGTTGGCCACATCCGAAATCTCTGCCCTTGTAGCCCTCGGATTTTTGATCATGGATTCCAGCATCTCGGTGGCTGTAATCACGCGCTTGCCAAGCATGCGGCACTTGCTGATCAGATATTTCTGAACCGAGGGAACCTCCATAAACGGAATTTCCACACCAAGGTCACCTCTCGCAACCATAATTCCGTCAGCCACCTCGCAGATCTGCTCGATATTGTCCACGCCGGAACGGTTCTCGATTTTTGCAATTACATCGATATCACTGCCGCCGTTCTCATCGAGGAATGCCCTCATCTGAACCAGGTCATCCTTCGTGGAAACAAAGGAGGCTGCCACAAAATCCACTCCGTGTTTGATCCCGAACAGGAGATCCGACTTGTCCTGCTCCGAAAGGAAGTCCCCCTTCAGAATCTTGTTTGGGAAGTTCATGCTCTTGCGGTCTGAGAGCTCGCCGCCCGCGATCACTCTTGTAATCACATCAGCGCCGGACACTTCCGTCACCTCGCAGATTACCAGGCCGTTGTTTACCAGAATGCGGTCCCCCGGGTTCAGCTCCTTCGGAAGATCCTTGTAGGTCACCGATACCCGGTTTTCATCACCCTCGATTTCGTCCGTGGTGAATATGAATGTGCCGCCCTCAGCCAGCATGATTTTGTGATCCTTGAATGTTTTTATCCGGTACTCCGGGCCTTTTGTATCGAGCATGATCGCTACCGGCAGATCAAGCTCCTCGCGCACCTTCTTGATCGAAGCAATTTTCTTCTCATGCTCCTCATGCGTACCGTGGGAAAAATTGAGCCTGGCGACGTTCATTCCGGCCTTCATCATCTCGGCAAGGACTTCCTCACTCTCGCTGGCAGGACCGATCGTGCAGATGATTTTTGTCTTGTTCATAGCATTTCCTCCTATAAAGAAGCCGGCAGCCTATCGCTGCCGGCTTATCATCAGATGATATCATCTCTCTCAATATAACCCGGATTGCCCGGTTCCGAAACAACCTTGTTCGAGTGAATGATTCTTGCCCATTTATCAACAACCTGGTTTTCTACATAGACGCCCGGTCCGATCTCGGCATTCGCGAGAATGATACTGTTCTTGACAACAGCGCCTTCGCAGATTTTAACACAGCGGCCGATGATCGAATTCTCAACCGTTCCTTCGATGTCGCAGCCGTTCGAGATGTAGGAGCCCGATACACATGCATTGTCATAATACTGTGTCGGAGCGGCATCCGTCGTCTTGGTATAGATCGGCCAGTCAGCCTTGAAGAGGTCGTTTGCCACATTCTGATCAAGAAGCGCCAGATTGTAATCGACATAGCTCTTCAGATCGGTGATAGCCGCAAAGAAGCCTTTGTGCTGCACTCCGCGGATATCCAGCTCGTCGCACCTGCTGGTAACCATCTGGGACATACTGTATGCGGAGGAGAGCTTGCGCGCGCTCTCAACGATCTCGACAAACAGATCCTTGGACATGACATAGGTGTCCATAAAGATGTTTCTGTCCGCCTGATTGCCCAGGTTGTGCTCGATCGACCTTACACCCTTCTGCCTGTTCAGGTTCAGGACATTGACATCGAGGAATGCCTTGTCCGCATTGTCAACCTTGTGATAAAGCAGGGTGATGTCGGCGCCGGAATCAATGTGCTTCTGCAGAAGCTCGTCATAGTTCTGCGAATAAATCATGTAGTTCGGAGCAATCACAACGTACTCCTCGTGAACCCTCTTCAGGATGTCAAGGTTCTCGGCATACGCATGGATGTCCGTATTGTAAATCGTATTGTTGACATTCAGGTTTGCAAAGATCATCTGCAGCTTGCCGCGCTTGGAGTTGATGTTGTAGTGGCGGCCGGTTCCCAGATGCTCGGTGAGTGACCTGGGCTTGCTGCTCCCTACAAACACGTGAATCCTGTCGATCCCGCTGTTGCTCATGTTGGAGACCGGGAAATCGATGACGCGGTATCTGCCCATAAATGAAAATGCGCTGACCGGGCGGTGTTCCTGCAGTCCTTCAACCCTGAACCGCCGAAGTGAAGACGCGATAATACCAAATGCCCTTGCCATCTTACTCTACCCCCTTTACACGTTTCGCAACGAGAAGAATGTTCTCGCTGTCCGCGCTGCCCACGACAGCGCCTTTTCCGATGCGGACACCGCCCGCCACGAGAGCACGGGTCACAACCGCGCCGTCCTCAACAACAGCACCCGGCATCAGAACACTGTCGATTACCTTCGCGCCTTTGCCGACTACGGAATTGGTAAACAGCACGGAGCTTTGTACTTCGCCCTCGATCCGGCAGCCCTGGTTGACATATGCCTTGCGGATTTTCGCATCCGGCCCGATGTACTGCGGAAGCGTCGTGACATCCTCGGTGTAGATTCTCCAGGTGGGATCTGCAAGGTTCAGCTCATCCTTCTTGTAAAGGAGATCCATGTTGGCTTCCCACAGGGAGTCGATGGTTCCTACATCCTTCCAGTATCCCTTGAATTCGTAAGCCATCAGAGTTTTTCCTTCGCCAAGCAGCGCCGGAATGATATCCTTGCCGAAATCATGGCTGGATTCGTTGTTCTTCATGTCGGCAACCAGAAGCCTTCTCAGTGTCTTCCAGCTGAAAATATAAATACCCATGGATGCAAGGTTGCTCTTGGGATGCGCGGGTTTTTCCTCAAACTCCACGATACGTCCCTCGCTGTCGGTGTTCATGATGCCGAAGCGGCTGGCTTCCTTGATCGGAACACCGATGACGGCGATTGTCGCGTCAGCATTGTGCTCCTTATGGTATGCAAGCATCTCTGAGTAATCCATCTTGTAGATGTGGTCACCGGAAAGAATGAGAAGATACTCAGGATCATAGTTGTCGATAAAATCGATGTTCTGGGAGATCGCATCCGCAGTTCCGCGGTATACGTCCAGTTTTTCCTCGGCTTTTTCGCGAGGCGGAAGAACGTATACACCGCTCTCCCGGGTATCAAGCCCCCAGCGTCCACCGGATGCGACGTAGCTGTTCAGAAGAACAGATTCATACTGTGTCAGAACACCAACAACATCGATGCCGCTGTTCGCACAGTTGCTGAGCGGAAAGTCAACGATTCTGTACTTTCCGCCATAATAGACCGCCGGCTTGGCAACCTTTTTGGTCAGGTCATGCAGACGGCTGCCACGGCCTCCGGCCAGAATCATGGCGAGCATATTGTTTTGCATTTTCATACCTCCTACTCTCTGTTACGATGATAATCATCCGGTATCGAACGGAAAAAGCACTCATTCGAAAACCCCATATCTATTTTTATCATAAAATCAGATTCTATGCAAGATATTATCATGCAAATCTCCTAAGAAAATAGCAATTTTCAGGGGTATTCTGCCAAGAATAACAAAAACTGCCCATCAATCATTCGGCCGCATATGGAATCTTCCGGAAATCTGATCGGTTTTAATTACGTTGATGAAAGCTTTCTCATCAGCCGCCCGGATATGCTGCAGCACTGCCTTCAGCTCGTCCGCGGAGATAACCGAGTAGATCATGGTCCTCTTTGTCCCCTCATAGGTTCCCACCACGTCCATCTTGGTTGCCCCATGCTTCGTCATTCTGTCGATGACGGCCGTGATCTCTTCCGGCTTGTCGGTGACGATAAACAGGGTATTTTTGTTGTAGTGCTTGTACATCGTGTGGATCATCTGCGTGGACGCGAACTGGAAAATGATCGAGTAGAGAGCTTTATCCCAGCCCGAAACAAAGCCGCCGCAGGTCAGAATCACGGCATTAAAGCCCAGAATATAATTCCATGCGTCAACCCCGAATTTTTCGGAAATATAGATCGAAATGAAGTCTGTTCCGCCCGATGTGGCGCCGGCAAACAGACAGAGAGAAATTGCGAAGCCGTTCACGATTCCCCCGAACACGCTGATCAGGAGCACGTCCGATGTAATGGTGCGAAGCGGTATGATGTCCGTAAGGATCGTGACCGTCAGAATTGCAATGCAGGAATACAGAGTGAATTTTTTCCCGATTTTTTTGAAGCCCAGCAGAATCGGCCCCAGATTCAGAAGGATATAAGGAACGCCGTAAGGAATCGAAATCCCCAGGTATTTTTTGAATACATTCTGAAGAAGGATCGTCAGGCCGGACATTCCGCCGGGAAGAAGTCCTCCCGTGTGGACAAATGTCCTGATATTAACCGATATGACGACCCCTGCCAGAATGCAGAGGAAAATCCGCTTTCCATCTTTTTTAATATCGATTGTCATGGTTGTACCTCCATGCACAGGCTCTGGTAAACCGTATCGATTCCCGAGGGATCCAGCGTGAATCTCACACGCCAGGCCGGGATGCTCTCCGATATTTCCTTAAGAAGAAGATTCGCCTTTTCAAAGTCCTCCGGTGCCTCCGGCCGGAAGACCTGGAACCGCATTTTCTCCAGCGCCTCCCCGGGAGACATTCTTTGTACGCCGGGTGCATCGCCGCGATCCAGAAAGCCGATGGCGGCCAATGGCGCCGCCGCATTCCGTCCCGCATGGTGCTTACCGTCCCACGGAGAACCGTAAGCTGTGACTTTTCCGTTCACGACATGAAGGAACGGCTTGTCGTCATTCAGGATATATGCCCTCTTTCCGAAGTGTTTTGCCCACATCCTGGCCCAGGTACTCTTTCCGACGCCGCTTTCGGCGGAAAAAACAAAGCACCTGCCGTCCACAACTGCCGCGGAGCCATGAAACGCCTGCGTTCCGAAGCAGAGCATACGGTCGGAAATCTTACGGTTCAGGGCAAAGCTCTCAAAGTAATAGCCGGGAAGCCTGTTTACAAAATCTCTCTCGTACCTGGGGCTTTCCAGCATCCTCCTCCATTCTCTCCGGATGTCCGATTCCTTCATTTCGACCGTAAATTCCGGATCAGCATCCTTTTCGATGAAATCCCTGAGGAAAATACCGGTCTGAAGATACAGGGTCCCGACCCGAAGTACATGTCCCGCAAGTCGGACAGTATAATAGTAATTCGCCATATGCCCTCCAAAAAATCTGCTTGCCAGAATCCGGATTGTGTGGTATGGTAAGGATTGTTAAGCCGGCATGTCGGAATGGCAGACGAGGCAGACTCAAAATCTGTTGTGGGCAACCACGTGTGGGTTCAAGTCCCACTGCCGGCAGGCTTTTACAGCGCGCACCTGCTCAGTTCATGAGCGGTTCGCGCTGTTTTTTATGCTCTCTTCAAACCGGACAATCCCGGTCCGCACTTCATTCTGGTTCGTAATCCGGATCGTCCTGAACGGGATCTCAATTCCGTTTTCTTCCAGCGCCTTCTTTACCCGCAGGTTCACGTCCGTTTTCATCACCTCGGTCGGAGTTCCCGGCAGATAATATACCGTCGTCTCCAGCAGCAGGCTGTACTCCTCATACGCCATAAAATAAACCTGCGCATAATCCTTGCCATGGTCGGTATCCTTTCCCTGGCTGGTATACGCGGATTCCATGATCGCCTTCCGGATGACCCTGATCGCTTTTTCAACATCGCTCCCATAGGCTATGTGAAACTTGAAATCCGCTGAGCGGTACCCCTCATGATAGCTGTAGTTGACGATTTTCATCTCATTCAGCCTGCTGTTGGGAATGATGATCATCTGGGTGTCGATCAGCCGGAGCACAACGTGCCTCATGGAGATATCAACAATGATCCCGGCCGTCCCGTCCTCCAGTTCGATCCGGTTTCCCATCTCGAACGGTTTGAACGTACTGATCATCATTCCTGCCAGAACATCCTTGATGGTATCCTGCGCGGCAAAGATCAGGACGGCACTCGCAAAGGCAGTCCCTCCCAGCATTGTTTTCCAGAAGGTGTGAAGTCCTCCAAAGGAGGAAATTGCCAGGATCAGGCCGCCGGTTATAATCACGCCGGTACTCAGTCTTTCCAGAAAAATCAGGTGCAGGCCTTCGTAATTCTCATGGACCTTTTTGAATATCACTCTTTTGATCCGGATCAGCACCCACACCCCGACCAGTGTCAGGGCAAAAAACCCGATTTTCTCAAAAATTCCGCCGTCAGCCATATTCTGTGTCTCCTTCTGTCACACATGAGCGCCGCAAAAGAACAGTATTCTCCTGCGGCGCTCCATTTTTGCCGGTTTAACATTCCAATATGTCAGTATCAGTCCTTTTCTTTTCCGATAATCGCAAGAATACGGATGAACAGATTGACAATGTCAACATAGATATCTGCGGCACAGTCGATCGCATTGTCGACGCTCTTCGGATAAATCTGGGCTTTTGCCCAGTCGAAGCCGATATATCCGCAGAACAATATGGTGATTATGTAATCGGTGACCCTCAGGTTCAGCCTGAAAATAAGGCCCGCCGCGATCTCCACGATAACGGTTATGAGAAGTGCGATTCCAAGCCCCGTTCCGATATTTAAAAAGAATTTCGGGAACAGCGTCGACATAATCATCATTGCCAGAGTGATAATCGCCGTAAGCTCGAAGGCCAGTGCTATCGATCCCAGCTCATAGGCCGAGATAAAATAGCAGAGGATCAGGCCCATGCTGATGGCCAGTCCTGTAAAGCCGGCGAAGCTGATCACCGGGTTGCTGGATTTATAAACGACGAACGTACATCCGAAGCTGCCGACCACGTAGATGATCAGCGCCGCAATCGGATTCAGGCGGAGAATCAGATTCATCATCGTGGATGCCATGATCACATCGACCACAATTCCCCAGAGCAATGTTGCGCCGATCACCAGGTTGTAGGCCCGGTCGCTGACCATAACCCCGGTCAGGTTCTTAAGCCTTAACTGTTTTGCTTCTGAGTTGTCAAAATCCATATTGTCTGCCTCCAATCATTATGCGCTGAAAACAGGAGCAAGCGCTTCGGCGAGTTTTTCCTTCTCAGCCTCAGCTTCTGCCAGGTCTTTTCCAAGAGTAGTGAAATATGCTTTGATCTTCGGCTCCGTGCCGGACGGACGAACCACTACGGAAGAACCGTCTTCCAGTCCGTAAATCAGCACGTTCGCCTTCGGAAGCCCGGTCTCCTCCGGTTTTGTATAGTCGGTAACCTTCACAACAGCCTTGCCCGCAAATTCCTTCGGGGGCTCATTCCTGAGGCCGCTCATGATGCCTGCCATGGTATCCATGCCGGAGAGTCCGGGGAATTCAAAGCTGTCGACCTTGTTCAGGTAGCGTCCGTACTGCGCGTAGATTTCCTCAAGCCTCTGCTTGATGGAGGAGCCGATGCTCCGGTAGTATGCCGCCATCTCACAGATCAGCATGGAGCCGATAACTGCATCCTTGTCACGTACATACGGGCCTGCCAGATATCCGTAGCTCTCCTCAAATCCAAAGATGAAGCGCTCAACCTCGCCGGCTGCCTCCAGCTGCGCGATCTGGTCGCCGATCCACTTGAAGCCGGTAAGCACATGGCGGAGTTCCACGCCGTAATGCTCGGCAACCGCATCCGCGAGCGGGGTCGAAACGATCGATTTTACGGCGATCGGGTTCTTCGGCATGGTTCCCTTTTCGATTCTTCCCGCGCTGATATAGTCGAGCAGAAGCACGCCCATCTCATTGCCGGAAACCAGCTCGTAGGAGCCGTCCGGGCACTTCATGGCGATGCCTACACGGTCGGCGTCGGGGTCGGTGGCGAGCATGAGGTCCGCTCCCACTTCCTTCGCAAGCTCCAGGCCTTTTTCAAGCGCTGCAAAAATCTCCGGGTTCGGATAGGAGCATGTGGTGAAATATCCGTTCGGATACTCCTGCTCCGGTACGATGGTGATATCTGTAATGCCGATATCCTGCAGGACTCTGGTGACCGGCACCAGGCCTGTGCCGTTGAGCGGCGAATAAACAAGCTTCAGTCCGGCGGTTTTGCAGAGACCCGGGCGGACCTGATGCGCTTCGATCGCTTCATAGAGGGCGTTCTTGCAGTCGTCCCCGACAAATTTGATGAGGCCCTTTTCCACGCCCTCGGCAAAGGACATGTATTTTGCTCCGGTCAGTACATCCGTCTTCTGGATCGAATCATACACAACCGCGGCGGCATCATCGGTCATCTGGCATCCGTCAGGACCATAGGCTTTATATCCATTGTATTTTGCCGGATTGTGGGACGCCGTCACCATAATTCCTGCGTTGCATTTATAGTAGCGGGTAGCAAAGCTCAGCGCCGGGACAGGCATAAGCTCGTCATAAATGCGGACATTGATCCCGTTTGCTGCAAGGACACCTGCCGCGTCACGTGCAAAATTCCAGCCCTTCAGGCGGCTGTCATAGCTGATCGCGACACACTGTGTTCCGCCCTGGGTCTTTACCCAGTCTGCCACGCCCTGCGTTGCCTGACGCACAACCCAGATATTCATACGGTTTGTTCCGGCACCGAGCGTACCGCGGAGTCCGGCTGTTCCGAACTGGAGGGCAACCGCAAAGCGGTCCTTGATCGCGTCCTCATCCCCCTCGATATCCTGCAGTTCCTTGCGCAGATCATAGTCCAGAAGATCCGCCTCGAGCCAGCGCCTGTAATCATCCATATACATAAGCCATAACCACCTTTCCAAAACAGACATTTGATAGGTTAATTTTATATGAAAAATATGCGGAATGCAATAGAAAGATCGTATAGTTTTCCCTGCGCGAACTTTGTCGAACGTTTTTTCTTGCGCCGGCTCTGTTCTGTAACGTATAATTTCAGTGTAAAGATAATCAGGATCATACAGCGCGGACTTTGTCCGCGTATCAGAGTACCGTAAAATCACAGAAAGCTCCTGCGGCAAAGGAGAATGATATGTCAGATTTTACGGTAAAAACCGGCGCGATGCGCAGCTGCGCATCCGAATTCAGCTCTCTCTCCGGCTCCGCCTCCCGCATCTCCGATATGATCGAGGATGCGTGCAGGATGAAAGGAGCCGACAGCGAATCTATGCGGGCCGCTCTTCAGTCGGCCTTTCACTGCGGGCAGTCCGCCCGTGAACTCTCCGACTCTATCCGCCGCCTCGGCAGTGTGCTGGATGAATGCGCGTCCCTCTATGAGAGATGCGAGGAAGGTATTGTGTCCTCCGGCGGAACCGTGTCCGAGGTACCGCTCCGTCATCCGAAGGGGCAGGCAAAAATCCCCTCGAGGAGCAGAACCGTGACAGCTGCAGCACCCAAAAGCGGAGCCGGAGAAAGCGGTCCGGGGACAACCGGCGGCAGCAGCAGTCCGGAGCCAACCGGCAGCACCAGTCCGGGGCCGCACACCGGGGAGTGGAGCTTTGATGCGGGCAGGCCGCTTTACACCTGGCAGAAGCCGGGAAGCCAGGACGGCGGCGCCGACCAGAGCGGAAACATCCATTCGGTGCTGCCTTCCGGGGCAAAGCTCTATGAGTGGAATGCCGGAACCCAGGCTGCGGCCTCCTACGCTGAGGGAAGGATTCCCTTTTCCTGGGGTTCAGTCAGCGGCTCTGTCGGCAGCGCGCAGGCTTACGCGCAGGCCGGAGCAAGCCTCAGCATGACTGCCTCGGACGGTAAGCCTGTGTTCGCCCCCTATGTGTCTGCAGAGGCAGGGGCGAGTGTAAGCCTTCTGGAGGGCACAGTTTCCGCCAACTATGGAAATGACACCGCCTCCATAAGCGGAACCGGCAGCGCTGTTCTCGGCAAAGCCGAATTATCCGGAGCGGTGGCCGCCTCCCTTCTGGACGAAAGCGGCAGGGTCTCTCCGAGGCTGTCCGGACACGCCAGCGCCCAGGCCGTCGCAGCGGAGGCCTCCGGCTCGGTTTCGGGCTCCCTGGCCGGAGCAACCGCAACGCTGAGCGGCGGCTTAAATGTTGGAGTCGGCGCACATGCCGATTTCGGAATTTCCCCCACATCCATCTCATGCGATGTCGGTGCGTCCCTGGGTGTCGGAGGCAGCTTCGGTTTTTCGGTCGATTTCAGCGGAATGGTGGACGCCCTGCGTTCCACCGCGGAATCGGTGTGGAACTATCTGTTCCCGGGCAGTTCTTCCGGGGCATAAAAAGAACAGCACCCGCAACGGGTGCTGAGCAGATACAAATTCAATTTCATTAGGAAGGTGAAGATATGATCACAAAAGAAATTCTTCCCATCGGAAGCGTGGTTCTCCTTAAAAACAGCAGCAGAAAGCTGATGATCATGGGAGTTCTTCAGGCAAAGCCGGATCAGCTCAACAAAGTATATGACTACTGCGGCTGTCTCTATCCGGAAGGCTATATGAGCGCGGATAAGATATACCTTTTTAACGAGGATCAGATTGAAGCCCTGCATTTTAAGGGCTTCCGCAATGAAGAGCAGGAGGAATTCGAGGCCCGCCTACGCGAAATCCTGCCTCTCCCCGGTCAGGTCACTCTGCCCGGATAACGGAATCCCCCGTATACAGAAGACGAACCCTTCCATGCAGCCAGGTTTCCTTTTTTTGCGGATCGCTGCTCACACGCAGGCAGCCGCCGGGCTCGATAAACGATGCCTGCACGGTCTCCCCCGCCTTCGATGCCAGATACATTCCCGCTGCCGCGCTCCCGCTGGCGCAGGAGTTCTCCCAGAACACAGTATCACACCCCGGAATATAAACCAGAGGCGTGAGGAAACAGCCGTCCGGATCCGTACGCAGGAACATGAGCCCCAGCCCGTCCGCACCGAGCGCCCCGCACCATTCCCGGACTGCGGCCTCTGCAGCGGCCCGGCTCTTAAAAAGGCCGGCAAAAGCAGACTCCGGTTCGATCATGATATGGGAGATTCCGTCCAGTTCTACAACCGGAAGGGTTCCTTCAAGGTTTTCAAAACGGAATGGCTTTTCCAGAATACTGACGGCGGCAGGCATGCATATGGCGGTCTGCCATGTCCACCCTTCCGGGGCGCCTTCACTGCCTTCCGGCGAAAGCCTTACAGTGACGGGCTCTTTTGCTCCGGACACCGACAGGCGCAGTTCCGACATACTGCCGGGACCGTTTTCGATTTTCCGCCGTATCTCTCCCGCTATCCCGCTCCGGCGGATCATATAT
>CAMOXX010000046.1 GCA_946629475.1 uncultured Blautia sp.
CCGGTTCCGGCGAATCACCGGTCTATTCCGGGCTGCTGTCCGAAGTGCTCGAAGGCAGTGAAGAATCAAAAGCGGTTACCCTTTCATCCACCCGGGTAGCGGCCGGCGCACGCTGCGGCGATGGAATGGTGCAGGCAGTTGTTGATAAGGACCAGTTTGCCGGGCCGCTTCATTTTGACGAACTCAATGAGCTGCTCTCGTATTTTCACGTGGGCAGCAGCGGAACGTTCGATATTATCCGGGACAGCGGGGTCATCACTGTGGGGGACCATAAGGACGCACGGCTGAGCCAGGAAGACCGCAGACGTATGGAATCGCATCCGGAGGATACCTGCTTTGAGGAAAGGATGTTTGGCGAAAGATCTTTCTGTCTGTATGACAGGCTTGACAGCTCGACGATGCTGCTGGTCAGGCTGCCGCGAACTGAGGTCTACGCCGACCGCGCCGTCCAGTCCTACGAGTCTGTCTTTGCGGCGATTATACTGTTTGCGGTGCTGTATGTGCTGATATCGCTGCTGGTACAGGGCATTGTTGTCAACGATCTGGAGCTGGTCAATGCCTCGCTCGGCCGGATCACGCAGGGAAATCTGAACGAGGTGGTATCGGTCCGCAACTCCTCGGAATTTGCCTCGCTGTCCGATGACATCAATCAGACGGTCGATGTGCTGAAGGGATATATTGCGGCGGCGGAAAAGAGAATCGAGCAGGAGCTGGAGTTTGCGCGCTCCATCCAGGAGTCCGTCCTGCCGAAAAACTTTAATCTGCCCCGCGATGATGTTGAAATCTATGCACTCATGAATCCTGCGAAGGAGGTGGGGGGCGATTTCTACGATTTCTTTTTTGTGGATCAGGACAAGCTCGCCCTGGTCATTGCCGATGTTTCGGGCAAGGGTATCCCTGCCGCTATGTTCATGATGCGGGCAAAGACGGCCATCCGCCAGCTCACTGAGACCGGGTCATCTCCTTCGGAAGTGTTATACAGGGCCAACGGAATACTGTGTGAGGGAAACGATGCGGATATGTTCGTGACGGTCTGGTTGGGAATCATCGATCTGATCACCGGAAAGATGCAGTGTGCCAATGCCGGCCATGAGTATCCGGTCCTGAGACACCCCGGAGAAGACTATGAGTATATCCGGGATAAGCATGGACTTCCTCTGGGAGTCATGGAGGGAATTATTTACAAAGGATATGAGCTTCAGGTGGAAAAGGGCGACAGGCTGTTTGTTTATACGGACGGCGTGCCGGAGGCGATCAATACCGCGGAGGAACAGTATGGCCCGGACCGTCTGCTTCAGGTACTGAACACGGTCAGGGATGATGCGCTGATGGATGCGCTGCCTGCAGTGCGGAGAGATATCGCGTCCTTTGTGGGCGGTGCCGGCCAGTTTGACGATATTACCCTGCTTGGGTTCGTTTACCGTGGAGAACAGTTATGAGAAATGTGAAAAAGGGTAACTGTTAAGAACAGATACAAAAAGGAGCGGTCCGAATGAACCGCTCCTTTTTTAATGCGCTGTGTTTCAGAAATCTCAGATTTTTCCGTCTGATCCAAGAACGTTGATGATCTTGTGGGCCACGATGTCCTTTACATACTGACGTCCGTCGGAGATGTACTGTCTCGGGTCAAAGTGATCCGGATGCTGTGCAAAGTGCTGACGGATACCTGCGGTCATGCCGAGGCGGAGGTCAGAGTCGATGTTGATCTTGCAGACTGCGCCTTTGGCAGCTTCGCGAAGCTGATCCTCCGGAATACCGATGGCATCCTTCAGAGCGCCGCCGTTTGCGTTGATGATTTTGACATATTCCTGCGGAACAGAGGAGGATCCGTGAAGAACGATCGGGAAGCCCGGAAGCCTTCTGGAAACTTCTGCCAGGATGTCAAGACGAAGCTTGGGATCGGTGCCCGGTTTGAATTTGTATGCGCCGTGGCTGGTTCCGATAGCGATTGCCAGAGAGTCAACGCCTGTCTTGTTGACAAACTCTTCGACCTGGTCCGGATCGGTGAACATAGCCTTATCAGCGTCAACACTTACCGCATCCTCGATGCCGGCCAGTGTTCCGAGCTCAGCTTCAACAACAACGCCTCTTTCATGGGCATACTCGGCAACCTTGCGGGATTCTTCGATGTTCTCTTCGAAGGAATGGCTGGAGTAGTCGATCATGACGGAGGTGAAACCGCCGTCGATGCAGGACTTGCAGGTGGCGAAGTCTGCGCCGTGATCAAGGTGGAGAACCATCGGAACCTCCGGATGCAGCTCAACAGCAGCCTCAACCAGCTTTACAAGATAGATGGAATTGGCGTATTTTCTTGCGCCTGCGGAAGCCTGGAGAATGACCGGCGATTTCAGCTCAGCAGCAGCCTCAGTGATTCCCTGTACGATTTCCATGTTGTTGACGTTGAACGCGCCGATCGCGTATCCGCCGTCATAAGCTTTTTTGAACATTTCGGTTGATGTTACAAGAGCCATAATAATTTACCCCTTTCATATAGGTCTTTCTATTGTCCGTTTCATTATAGCACTCTATTCGCCGATCATCAAGGAAAATAATGGTAACTGTTCAGCACCCTCATTCAGCGCCGTTTTATTCTGAATATGTAACAGTTGCCAAAAATGAACATTTTTCGATATTCAAAAACCGGAGGGTATGGTATTATAGTATAGGGTACATGAAAATGATAAGATGATCAGGAGGAGATCAATATGAGTGCCAAAAACTACGAAATTGTCGACAGCGTGGAAAAGCTGGAAGAAGCGATACAGCGCGTGCGCTCTGCACAGAAGATATTTGCTTCTTACACGCAGGAACAGGTCGATGCGATTTTCCTGGCAGCCGCCACTGCAGCTGATCAGGCACGCATCCCGCTTGCAAAGCTTGCCGTAGAAGAAACAGGTATGGGTGTGGTAGAAGACAAAGTGATTAAAAACCACTATGCCTCTGAGTATATTTATAATGCGTACCGCGACACGAAGACCTGCGGTGTGATTGAGGAGGACACTGCTTTCGGCATCCGCAAAATCGCGGAGCCGATCGGTGTGGTTGGAGCGGTTATTCCTACAACGAACCCCACTTCCACTGCGATTTTTAAAACACTGATTGCCCTCAAGACCCGCAATGGCATCATCATCAGCCCGCATCCGCGCGCTAAAAAATCGACGATCGAAGCCGCGAAGGTAGTGCTGGAGGCAGCGGTCAGCGCAGGTGCTCCCGAGGGGATCATTGCGTGGATCGATGTCCCGAGCCTGGATATGACGAACCTGGTTATGAAGGAATCGGACATCATCCTTGCTACAGGCGGTCCCGGAATGGTGAAAGCCGCGTATTCCAGCGGCAAACCGGCCCTCGGCGTAGGAGCCGGAAACACGCCGGCCATCATTGATGATACCGCGGATATCCTGCTGGCGGTCAACTCCATCATCCACTCGAAGACCTTTGACAATGGTATGATCTGCGCATCCGAACAATCGGTGATCGTTCTGGACGGAGTTTATGATGAGGTGAAACGTGAATTTGCCAGAAGAGGCTGCTATTTCCTGAATCCGGCGGAGACCGAAAAGGTCCGCAAAACCATCCTGATCAACGGAGCGCTGAACGCGAAAATCGTCGGACAGAAGGCTGCCGTGATCGCAGGCCTTGCCAATGTGAAGGTTCCGGAGGGGACAAAGATCCTGATCGGCGAGGTGGAGAGCGTTGAACTGTCCGAGGAATTCGCGCATGAAAAGCTTTCTCCCGTACTTGCCATGTACCGCGCCGCGGATATCCAGGATGCCTTTGCAAAGGCGGAGCATCTGATCGCGGACGGAGGATATGGCCATACATCTTCCATTTACCTGAATACGGTTACCGAAGGCGCGAAGCTGGAGGAATTTGCGAGACGCATGAAGACATGCCGTATCATCGTGAATACACCGGCATCCCAGGGAGGCATCGGCGATCTGTACAACTTTAAGCTGGCACCATCCCTGACGCTTGGCTGCGGTTCCTGGGGCGGAAACTCCGTGTCCGAAAACGTTGGCGTTAAGCATCTGCTGAACATTAAGACAGTAGCCGAAAGGAGAGAGAACATGCTCTGGTTCCGCGCACCTGAAAAAGTATATATTAAGAAAGGATGCCTGCCTGTCGCGCTGGACGAGCTGAAAACGGTGATGCATAAAAAACGTGCGTTTATCGTCACGGACAGCTTCCTGTATCACAGCGGCTGCACAAAGCCGATCACGGACAAGCTGGACGAGATGGGCATCTCGCACACCTGCTTCTTCGAGGTTGCTCCGGATCCGACCCTGGCCAGCGCAAAAGCCGGTGCCGAGAGGATGAGAGCGTTTGAGCCGGATGTGATTATTGCCCTGGGCGGCGGTTCGGCGATGGATGCCGGCAAGATCATGTGGGTGCTTTACGAGCATCCCGAAGCAGACTTTATGGACATGGCGATGCGTTTCATGGACATCCGCAAACGTATCTACACCTTCCCGAAGATGGGCGAAAAGGCATACTTCATCGCAATCCCGACATCTGCCGGAACCGGCTCCGAGGTAACTCCTTTTGCGGTTATCACCGATGAAAAGTCGGGCACCAAGTATCCGCTGGCAGACTATGAGCTGCTGCCGAACATGGCGATCATCGATACTGATTTCCATATGACCGCACCGAAAGGACTGACGGCCGCATCCGGAATCGACGCGGTGACCCATGCACTGGAAGCGTATGCGTCCATGATGGCGACCGATTACACAGACGGACTTGCACTCCGCGCCCTGAAGGTGATCTTTGAATACCTGCCCCGTGCATATGAGAACGGACAGAATGATATAGAAGCAAGGGAAAAAATGGCCAATGCCGCGACGATGGCCGGCATGGCGTTCGCGAACGCGTTCCTGGGCGTGTGCCATTCTATGGCTCACAAGCTCGGCGCCTTCCATCATCTGCCGCATGGCGTTGCCAACGCGCTGATGATCAACGAAGTGCTGCGGTTCAACGCGGCGGAGGTTCCGGCCAAGATGGGTACTTTCCCGCAGTATGATCATCCGCATACCCTGGCAAGATACGCGGAAGTCGCGGAATATCTCGGCTTTGGCGGCCAGACGGACGAAGAGAGCCTCGAAAACCTGATTAACGGCATCAATGCCCTGAAGGAAAAAATCGGTATTAAGCAGACGATCCGTGAGTATGTACCGGATGAGGAGGATTTCCTTGCGCGTCTGGATGCGATGACGGAGCAGGCGTTTGATGACCAGTGCACCGGCGCCAACCCGCGCTATCCGCTCATGTCTGAGATCAAACAGATGTATCTGGATGCCTACTATGGAAAAACATTCACAGAGACGGAAAAGCCGAATGATGTAAGGAGGGAAGGATAATGAATTTGGATCGGATTATTGCAGTTCGGAACCGCAAGACCGTATATCGCGACGGGGACAAATGCATCAAGGTATTTGATAAGAACTATTCCAAGGCGGACGTGCTGAACGAAGCACTGAACCAGGCCCGTATCGAAGAAACAGGGCTCAATATTCCGAAGATTCTTGGAGTAACCATGATCGACGGCTGCTGGGCGATCGTCTCCGAATACATCAAAGGAAAAACCCTGGCTCAGCTGATGCAGGAGAATCCGGAGAAGAAGCAGGAGTATCTTTCCCGCTTTGTAGACCTGCAGATGGAGGTTCACAGCAAAACCTGCCCGCTGCTTAACAAGCTGAAGGACAAGATGAACCGCAAGATCAGCCAGGCGGAGCTGGATGCAACCACACGTTACGACCTGCACACCCGTCTGGAAGGAATGCCGAAGCATGTCAAGGTCTGCCACGGAGATTTCAATCCTTCCAACATTATTATCACCGAGGACGGCACGGCATATATCCTCGACTGGTCGCACGCTACACAGGGCAACGCTTCCGCAGACGCCGCAAGAACCTATCTTTTGTTCTGGCTTGACGGCGACATGGAAGGAGCAGAAAATTATCTGAATCTTTTCTGCGAAAAGAGCGGTACCCCGAAGCAGTATGTACAGAAATGGATGCCGATCGTGGCAGCATCCCAGTCAGTAAAAGGAAATCAGAAGGAACGCGAATTCCTCTTAAGTTGGGCTAATGTAGTCGAGTATCAATAAAGGAACAGCACCCCCTGACTCGAAGAGAAATCTCGAATGGAATGCTCGCATTCCAGGAGAGTTTCTCTTCGGGTCAGGGGGCGGACAAGACGCGAAGCGTCTCTGGCCGCCCCAGAACGAGGAATGCGCAGCATTCCGAGTGCAGGGGTGCGGAAAACCATATAATAAAACAGATAGATATAATGAACACGACAAGGGGGCACAATAATGAAAATTACGATTTGTATCGGATCGTCATGTCACATCAAAGGATCGCGTCAGGTAGTGGAGCAGCTCCAGTACCTGATCGCTTCAGAAAACCTTGGCGACCGCGTGGAACTCGGCGGAACCTTCTGCATGGGAAACTGCCAGCAGGGTGTGTGCGTAACAGTGGACGGGGAGCTCTGCTCCGTGTCACCGGATACCGTCACGACATTCTTTGAGGAAAAGGTGAAACCATATGCATGAGCCGGTATGTGTTGAGATCTGTGTTGGTTCTTCATGTCATCTGAAGGGATCTGCTGAAATTGTAGAAAAACTGCAGAAATATGTAGCAGATAATCATCTGGAAGATGAAATCATTCTGATGGGCAGCTTCTGCACCGGCCGCTGCAACCGGGAGGGAGTGACCATCATCGTAAATGAAAAAGCGTTTACCGGCCTGACTCCCGGAAAGATCGATGAATTTATCGAAACAGAGATTATGTCGAAAGTGGGAAAGGAAGGTGTCTGACGTGGCGGATTGTATCCGGCTGAAAAAATCGAACTGCAGAAACTGCTACAAATGTATCCGGCACTGTCCTGTGAAATCCATTCGCTTCTCGGCAGGACAGGCTCATATTATCGGTGACGAGTGCATCCTCTGCGGCCACTGCTTCGTGGTATGTCCGCAGGACGCAAAAGAGATCGTTGACGAGAGAGAAAAAGTAAAGGTGATGCTGCAGGCGGGGGATCCCGTGTATGTCAGCCTTGCACCGTCGTTTATCGCGAACTACGAAGGGGTCGGCATCGAAAATATGCGCAAAGCGCTCAGACAGCTGGGCTTTGCGGATGTCGAGGAGACCGCTGTCGGCGCAACCATCGTAAAGAAGGAATATGACCGCATGCTGGAGGAGGATCAGCGCGATATCGTCATTTCTTCGTGCTGCCATTCGGTCAACCTGCTGATCCAGAAACATTTCCCGAAGCTCCTTGAGTTTCTGGCGGATGTCATGTCGCCGATGCAGGCGCACTGCATGGACATTAAGCGGCGCGTCCCCAATGCAAAGACTGTCTTTATCGGACCCTGTGTGGCGAAAAAGGACGAAGCACAGCTGGTGGACGGACTCGTGGATGCTGTCCTCACCTTTGAGGAGCTCACAATGTGGCTCAAGTCCGAGAATATCGAACTGGAGCAGGGTGAAGTGCCGCTCGAGGAGAGCAAGGCGAGATTTTTCCCGACCACGGGCGGTATCTTAAAAACGATGGAGAAAAAATCCACAAAATACACTTATATCGCTCTGGACGGAGTGGAAAACTGCATCGCCGCGCTTCAGGATATTGAAAACGGAAACATCCATAACTGCTTTATCGAGATGTCGGCATGCGCCGGAAGCTGCATCGGCGGACCGGTGATGGAAAAATATCACAGAAGTCCGATCAGGGAATACAGGGCCGTTTCACAGGCAGCCGGGGAGAAGGACTTTGCGGTGGAGCAGCCGCATCCCTCAATGATCCGGAAATCGTTTGACTGGCTTGAGAAGAAGGCAAAGCAGCCGGATGAGAGTGAAATTCGCGAGATCCTGCGCGAGATGGGAAAATACAGGCCGTCGGATGAACTGAACTGCGGATCCTGCGGATACAACACCTGCCGTGATAAAGCGATTGCGGTCTATCAGGGCAAAGCGGAGATTTCCATGTGCCTGCCTTTCCTGAAGGAAAAAGCGGAAGGATTCTCGGATGCGATCGTCAAGAATACGCCGAACGCGATTATCGTTCTGAACGATAAGCTGGAAGTACAGCAGGTGAATGCGGCGGCTCTCCGGATTCTGAACCTGCGGTCGGAATCGGACATCCTCGGCGACAATGTAGACCGGATTCTGGAGCCGGATGCTTTCAAAAAGGTTCTGACCACCCGCAGAGGAATCTCCAGCGAGCGCGTCTATCTGGCAGAGTATCAGAGATATGTGGACCAGACGATTGTTTCTGCCGAAAAGGGAAGGATGCTGCTCTGCATCATGCGTGACATTACCGATGAGGAGGATGCACGCAGGGATAAGGAGGAGTTCAGCCGCCAGACGGTGGAAGTGGCCGACAAGGTGATTGAAAAACAGATGCGGATCGTGCAGGAGATTGCGTCGCTTCTGGGTGAAACGGCTGCCGAGACGAAAATAGCTCTTTATAAACTGAAGGAGTCCATCAAAAATGAATGACCTTTGTACAGAAATCGGATACAAAAGCATCAATCATGTCGGTGAAGAGCTCTGCGGAGACCATATTGATATTGCGGAACAGGAAGACGACTCCCAGATTATTGTACTGGCGGATGGGCTGGGAAGCGGGGTAAAGGCAAGCATATTGTCCACCCTGACTTCACGCATCATTTCGACGATGATGGCGGCAGGGCTGTCGCTGGAAGAGTGCGTTTCCACCATCGCCGCAACGCTGCCGGTCTGCTCGGTGCGCGGGGTCGCGTATTCCACATTTACGATTATTCATATTTTGAACAACCGGACGGCCGAGCTGATCCAGTATGACAATCCTCTGGTAATCATGATCCGGGACGGTTCTCCGTGTGCCTACCCGAAGACGGAGAGGAATATCGGCGGCAAAACGATCTATCATTCGGTGATCAGGCTGATGGAGGGGGATGTTTTCGTGGCGATGAGCGACGGATGCCCCTATGCCGGGATCGGTACGGCTTTCAACTTTGGCTGGAAGCGGGAGGACATTGCGGATTTTCTGGCAATGTATGTGAAGGTCGGGTATACGGCCAAGGCTCTTGCGACACTCCTGGTTGATGAGTGCAACAAACTGTACGACGGGCGCCCGGGTGATGATGCTACCGCCTGCGTGGTGAGGGTTCGTAAGCGGGTTCCGATGAATCTGCTGTTCGGGCCGCCGTCCAACCGGGATGATGCGGACCGTATGATGAGCCTGTTCTTCTCAAAGGAGGGCAAGCATATCGTATGCGGCGGAACAACCTCCACGATCGTGTCCCGCTGGCTGAGAAAGCCTCTGGTCCCGAAACTGGATTATGCGGGATCGAGCGATGTGCCTCCGATCGCGGAGATCGAGGGCGTTGACCTGGTGACGGAGGGTGTCATCACAATCAATAAAGTGCTTGAGTATGCGGGGGATTACCTGAAGGACAACGCGAGCTATGAGATGTGGAGCTACAGCGGCGACGGTGCTTCCCGCATCTGCCAGCTTCTGTTTGAAGAAGCGACGGATATCAACTTTTACGTGGGGCGCGCGGTGAATCCGGCTCATCAGAACCCGGATCTGCCGATCAACTTTAATATTAAAATGAATCTTGTGAAGGAGCTGTCCGGAGCATTGACAAAGATGGGAAAGAGAGTTAAGGTCAGTTATTTCTGATGCTGCCGGGATGAGGGACATAAATGAAAAAATTTGATACAAAGGTTCAGTATTTAAAATACAAGGTGCTGCGGGAGGTAGCCCGGCAGGCCTGGAATGACACACTGCTTGAGAACCTGCTCGAGATTCCGAAGATTATTGTTCCCGGAAAAGAGCCGACGATGCGCTGCTGTGTATACAAGGAGCGGGCGATCCTCGGAGAGCGGGTCAAGCTGGCAATGGGAGGAAACAAGGAAAATCCCAACGTAATCGAAGTGATTGATATCGCCTGTGATGAGTGCCCTGCAGCCGGCTACAGCGTGACAGATTCCTGCCGCGGCTGTCTGGCCCACAGGTGTGAGGACGCATGCCGGAAAGGAGCGATCTCCTTTGATCATCAGCATGTAGCCCACATTGACAAAACAAAATGCGTGGAGTGCGGACAGTGCGCCAAGGTGTGCCCGTACAGCGCGATTGTAAACCGCAAGCGTCCCTGCCAGATTGCCTGCAAGGTGAAGGCGATTACGATCAACGAGGACAACGCTGCCGCGATTGACAACGAAAAATGCATCGCCTGCGGCGCATGTGTATACCAGTGCCCGTTTGGCGCGATTATGGACAAGTCCTACATGCTGAACGTGGTGGATCTGCTGAAAAAGAGCGCCGAGGGAAAGAGCACCAGGCTGTATGCGCTGGTAGCGCCCTCGATCTCCAGCCAGTTTACCTACGCCAAGCTTGGACAGGTAGTCACCGGACTTAAGAAGCTGGGCTTCCACGATGTGATCGAAGCGGCGCTCGGCGCGGACATGGTGGCAAAGGCCGAGTCGGCTGAGCTTGTGGAAAAAGGATTCCTTACAAGCTCCTGCTGCCCTGCTTTCGTAACCTATGTGAAGACTGCGTTCCCGGGCCTGGCACAGCATATCTCGCATAACCTGTCTCCGATGGCAACAATTGCAAAATATATAAAAGAGACAATGGAAGACGCAAAGATCATTTTCATCGGGCCGTGTACGGCAAAGAAGGCCGAGGTTCAGCAGGAGAGAGTGAAGCCCTATGTGGATGCGGTGCTGACATTCGAGGAGCTGCAGGCCCTGTTTGACAGCCGCGATATCGACCTCACCACACTGGAGGAGGGCGTCCTGGACAATGCCTCCTACTTTGGCAGGATCTTTGCCCGCAGTGGAGGACTGTCCGACGCTGTAGCGGAAGGCCTGAAAGAGCAGAAGCTGGATGATTTCGAGCTGAATGCGTGCCCCTGCGACGGAATTGAAGAGTGCAAGATGGCGCTGCAGAAAAAGAGCAGGAATCTTCTGAAGGCCAACTTTATCGAAGGTATGGCGTGCACCGGCGGCTGTATCGGCGGGGCCGGGTGCCTTACCCACGGAGAGAAAAACAAAAACCAGGTGGATAAATACGGGCGTGAGGCTATGGAAAAGTCGATTGAGGATGCCCTGTCAGTGCTTCTGTAAATCAATTATAATTTACCGTTCATGATCATGATGTTCCGGCAGAATTCGAGGAACTTCCCGATCGCGCTTTTGAAAGCAGCCCGGATCGACGGCGAGAATGACTTTATGATCTTCTTCAAAATCTATTTCCCGATCATGAAGTCCACCTACGCGGCTGCCGCGGTTATCACCTTTATGAACTCCTGGAATGCTTATCTGTGGCCGAAGGTTGTTATGAACAATAACCGGGCGCAGACAATGCCGATGCTGATCGCGAACCTGGCCGGCGGCTACACCGTTGACTACGGTATGCTGATGCTGGGCGTTCTGTTCTGCTCCCTGCCGACGATCATCATCTTCTTCGTGCTCCAGAAGCAGTTTGCGGAAGGTATTACAGGATCGGTGAAGTAAGAAAGGAAACCATGAGAGAGTTTGATTATAATATAGCAGGAAACCCTGAAATTTTTGAGCAGAACCGCCTGCCGGCGCACTCGGACCACCTCTTTTTGCTTCCGGATGCTCAGGGAGAGCTGATCGACGGAAGAGTATTCCTGAACGGTCAGTGGAAGTTCTCCTATGCGGAAAATTATGAAAAGGCGGTTCCGGGATTTTATAAAGAAGATTTTGACTGCAGCAGCTGGGATGAAATCCGGGTGCCCGCGCATATCCAGACAGAGGGCTACGATATTCCTCAGTATGTGAACACCCAATATCCCTGGGACGGCTCGGAGGAACTGCTTCCGGGTGAGATCCCGGTGCGGTTTAATCCGACGGCCAGCTATATCAGAACATTTGCACTTCCTCCTCACATGAGGGGGAGGCGGGTCTTTATATCGTTCCAGGGAGTGGAGAGCGGCTTTGCCCTGTGGCTGAACGGAAAGTATGTGGGCTACAGCGAAGATTCGTTCACACCTGCGGACTTTGAGCTGACGGATCTGGTTCGCGAGGAAAACAATGTCCTCGCTGTGCAGGTGTTCAAGTGGACCAGCGGCAGCTGGTGCGAGGATCAGGACTTTTTCCGTTTTTCGGGCATTTTCCGGGATGTTTTCCTCTATACGGTTCCGGATGTCCATGTGCGGGATATGAGGGTCCGGACGCTGCTCGATGACGAATACCGGGACGCGGACCTTGTACTCGACTTTTCGGTCTGGGGCGAAGGAAGCGTGCGGGTGAAGCTTGCCGGCCAGGGCAGGACTGTCTTCGAGGAAGCTGCAGATCTTTCGGAAGGAACATCGCTCAGATACCATGTTGCGGAGCCGAAGCTGTGGAGCGCCGAGGCGCCTTTCCTGTATGACCTGACATTGGAGATTTCCGACCGGAATGGATGCGTACAGGAGATGATCTGCGAGAAGGTCGGATTCCGCCGCTTTGAGATCCGGGACAGCATAATGCTCCTGAACGGAAAGCGCATTGTGTTTAAAGGTGTCAACCGGCACGAGTTTACCTGCGATACCGGGAGGGTGATGGATGAGGATACCATCCGGTTTGACCTGACGGTGATGAAGCAGAACAATATCAACGCGATCCGCACCTGCCACTATCCGAACAATTCGGCCCTGTACCGTCTCTGTGATGAATTCGGCCTGTACGTGATCGATGAGACGAATATGGAGACCCACGGAATCTGGGACGCGATCTACCGCGCCGGTAAGGACATCTCGTTTGCTGTCCCGGGGGACCGGCCGGAGTTTCTGCAGATGGTGCTGGATCGCGGAAACAGCATGTACCAGCGCGACAAAAACCATGCCTGCATTCTGATCTGGTCCTGCGGAAATGAGTCCTTCGGAGGACGCGACATCTACGAGATGAGCCTGCAGTTCCACAGGCTGGATGATACCAGGCCGGTTCATTATGAGGGAATTTTCCACGACAGGAGATACCCCAAAACCTCTGACATGGAGAGCCAGATGTATCCGACCGTCGCGGCCATCCGGGAATTCCTGGCAGAACACCGCGACAAGCCGTTTATCTGCTGCGAGTACTCGCACGCGATGGGAAATTCGTGCGGCGCGCTGCACAAATATACATCCCTGGCCTACGAGGATGAGCTCTATCAGGGCGGCTTTATCTGGGACTATATTGATCAGTCCATGACGCTGACCGACCGTTACGGAAACCTCTACCAGGGGTACGGCGGCGATTTCGGGGATCGCCCGTGTGATTACAACTTCAGCGGAAACGGAATCGTTTATGGCGACGACCGCCTGCCGTCTCCCAAAATGCAGGAAGTGAAATTCTGCTATCAGAATATTGAAGTCGGCTTTGACGGGGATGACTGCGTTGTGGTCAACCGGAACCTGTTTGTCAATACGGACATTTATGACTGCGTGATCACTCTTTCCCGGAATGGAGAGGAGATTGCCCGCCGTGTCTGCACGGTGAGCACGGATCCGCTCAGCGAGAGCAGGTTTGATCCGGGCATTGCAATTCCGGAGGAGGCTTCGGAGTACTGCATTACCGTATCGTTTGTCCTTCGCGAGGACACGGTCTGGGCGAAGGCAGGGCATGAGATCGCTTTCGGCCAGAAGGTGATTGAAAAATGCGAGGCGGCTGCAGAGGATGGAACTGCTTCATTCATGAAGGCGGAACCTGCGTCCGATGAAAGAAAGCCGCTTACCGTCATTTATGGCTGGGCCAACACAGGGGTGCGGGGTGAAAAATTTGAGGCTCTGTTTTCTGCCTTTTCCGGCGGCCTGGTTTCCTACAAATATGAGGGGCGTCAGCTTCTGCAGGGAATCCCGAAGCCGAACTTCTGGCGGGCACCGACGGATAATGACACGGCAAATCTCCTTGCGGAGCGGGCAGGGCAGTGGAAGGCAGCGTCCCTGTACAGCACCATCCGGGAGAATCACGGCTACGGCGGAGCGCCGTACGAGGTGACGGAGACGGAGGACAGTGTGCGGATTGCCTACACTTATCATCTTCCGGTACAGCCGAAAAAGGACTGCCGTCTGATCTACGAGGTGTATGGCGACGGGACGATCCGGGTGAACCTGTCCATGGAGAAGACTTCCGATGTGGGTGAGCTTCCGGAGTTCAGTGTCCTGTTCCTGATGGATCCGGAGTTTGAGCGGATGAGATGGTACGGGCTGGGCCCGGACGATACCTATGCGGACCGCTGCAGCGGCGGAAAGCTCGGAATTTACGAGACTCTGGTCTCCGACAACATGGCAAAATATCTGGTGCCGCAGGAGTGCGGGAACAAGATGGATGTCCGATGGGCTTCGGTGACCGACAAGGACGGGCACGGGCTTTTGTTTACATCCGACAGACTGCAGTTTTCGGCCCTTCCGTGGACCCCGCAGGAGGTGGAAAACGCTGCGCATCCGAACGAGCTGCCGCCGGTGCATCATACATGTATCAGGATCGGACGGCAGATGGGCGTGGGCGGCGACGATACGTGGGGAGCGCTGGTGCATGAGGAGTATTTGCTGGATAATAGTGAGGAGATGGAGATTTGTTTTGAATTTCGGGGGCTTTAAATGATTTGGGGAGGGAACGCACTCAGAGTTGCGAAGCCCGTCGTTCCCTCCCCAAACCCCTCCTTCCCCGGGCACGCTGTGCAGAGGT
>CAMOXX010000047.1 GCA_946629475.1 uncultured Blautia sp.
GTTCCATCTGCCGGTGCTGCCGCCGCTGGCGCCGCTGCAGCTGTTCCATCTGCCGGTGCTGCCGCTGTCCCGCCTGCTGCCGTTCCGGCCGCTGCATCCTCGGGTGCAGGAGTCGGCGTCAGAAGCCCGTTCGCCTCCGCCGCAATCGCGTTGGCCTCCTCCTCACTCAGAAGCGCAGAGGCCTCTTCTTCTACCTGAATCAGCCCTGAACCTCCGATTACATCCTGGATCATCTGTTTTGCGGTATCCACCGTGGACTGGTCGGGAACCATGACATATGCCGGAGAGCCAAGAGAATACGGCTTCTGTGTATCTCCGGTACCATTAACGCTGTAAGTCACCAGGTTCCATTCTCCGCCGTCCTCGAGCTGCCGCATCATAATGGTCGCGATCTCCTCGTAGGAAATATTCGTCTCGAAGCTGCCCTCAAGACTCTTCATAATTGCAGAGTAATTTCTGATCAGGTCGGGCGAAATCGCCTTCTTCATAATGGCCTGAATCACAGCCATCTGGTTTTTGCCTCTCTGGCGGTCGCCGTCCGCAAATGAGAAACGCTCTCTCGCAAAAGTGAGGGCCGCCGCGCCGTCCATATGGTTTATTCCCTTGTAATAATACCATCCCAGCTCATTCTTGCTGCTGAACTCATAGTCGGAGTACACATCAATTCCGCCGAGTGCGTCGATGATGTCGATAAAGCCCTGGAAATTCACCTTAATATAGAACGGAATCGGAACATTGTAGAGCATGCTCAGAGTATCCATACTTACGTTGATTCCGTAAATTCCCGCATGGGTCAGCTTGTCGGGCGCTCCGTTGGAAATCGAAAGCGGAACAAAATAATCCCTCGGGGTATTGATCAGAAGCATCTGTTTTGTCGCCATGTTCGCGACAGCAACGATATTCACATCGCTTCGGCTCTTGGCTACGATTCCGCCGCGGTTGTCGATACCGCTGACATAAACCACCAGGACATCCTTGTTCTGGATAGGAGGCGCTGTCTGCTGTACCTGTACAGGAGCCGGAGCGGCTGTCCCGTCACCAGTATCTGCTGTTCCCTCCGTGGTGCCTGCATCGCCTGACGGCTGTGTATAGGACGCCTGTGCCGGCGGCAGCTGGATTTCCGTCTCCACTTCCTCTGTTGCGATTTCCCTGATCATGGAATCCAGGTTGGCAAAGCCCTCGAGCTCGCGAATCACGTCAACGTATGCTTCATTCAGAACAATAGCGCCAGTCTCACCAGCGACAAGTCCGTTCACCAGTTCAGTCAGCCCGTCGTACTCTGTCGTAGCAGGCGCAGCTCCGAGTTCTGCCTGAATCTTTTCGAGAGCGGCATCCGTATTCTCGCGGTCAAGTTCTCTGAGGATTCCGTATGAAGAGCCCGTTGTCTCGGGAATGGACGCCGCCGCACTGTCCGACTTGACAAACACGCCCATCGCCGACACTTCAACATCTGAAGTGGTAATCTCCTCGATCGTGCTCTTAGTCTGCCTCACATACAGAAGAGACACTGCCAGTACCATCAGTACCGCAAACCACAGAAACATACCGATTACAAACTTCCCCCTGCTGTAGAAATTCCATGTCAGGAATCCGACAAGCCCGACAACGACCACAGCGCCTGCCGCGATCAGCGCCAGATACTTCATCGGTATCATATTCATAGTGTAGATATAGTAAATCACACCAGCTGCGCACAGCAGTAAAAACAGCGTAAGAATCTTTCCAAGCGGACCGCCTTTTCTTCTTCTTCTCATGTTCAATACTCCCCCACCAGATTAATCTCTTCTGAACAGATCTCTTGTATACACTTTTTCGGCGACATCGTCAAGGCACCTGTCGTAACGGTTCGCGATAATGGTATCCGACTGCTTCTTGAACGATTCCAGGTCATTTACGACACGGCTCCCGAAAAATGTTGTGCCGTCCTCCAGCGATGGCTCGTAGATAATTACCGCAGCGCCTTTCGCCTTCACCCTTTTCATGATGCCCTGGATGCTGCTCTGCCTGAAATTGTCGGAGTTGCTCTTCATAGTAAGCCGGAAGACTCCGATCGTGACCTGCTTTTCCAGGCTGCTGCTGTAATCATTATCCTCCCCGTAGCTGTAGTAGCCGGCCTTCTGCAGGACACGATCCGCCACAAAATCCTTGCGCGTGCGGTTCGCCTCCACGATCGCCTGAATCAGGTTTTCGGGAACGTCCTCATAGTTGGCCAGGAGCTGTTTGGTATCCTTCGGCAGACAATATCCGCCGTAACCAAATGACGGATTGTTGTAGTGGCTGCCGATCCTGGGATCAAGACATACGCCGTCAATAATCTGCTTTGTGTCGAGTCCCTTCACCTCGGCATAAGTATCAAGCTCGTTGAAGAAGCTTACCCGCAGGGCAAGATAGGTATTGGCGAACAGCTTGACCGCCTCTGCCTCCGTAAAGCCCATAATCAGGGTATCGATCTCCTCCTTCAGCGCTCCTTCCCTGAGAAGAGCCGCAAAGGTCTCTGCCGCCCCGACCAGCCTCTCATCCGAAAGGTCGGTGCCGACGACGATCCTGCTTGGATACAGGTTGTCATAAAGTGCCTTGCTCTCCCTCAGAAATTCAGGGCTGAAAATAATATTCCTGCTGCCGGTTTTCTCCCGGATATGTTCGGTATATCCCACAGGGATCGTGGATTTTATCACCATAAAAGCTTCAGGATTTACTCTGGAGACAAGCCTGATCACATCCTCCACCGCTGAAGTGTCAAAATAGTTCCGGCGGCTGTCATAGTTGGTCGGCGCGGCGATAATCACAAAGTCAGCCGACCGGTAAGCCGACTCCCCGTCCAGGGTGGCCGTAAGGTTAAGCTCTTTTTCGGCCAGATACTCTTCTATTTCAGCATCCCTGATCGGAGATATTCTTTTATTAATCAAATCTACCTTTTCCGGAAGAATGTCCACGGCTGTCACTTCGTTGTGCTGTGAGAGCAGCACCGCGATCGACAGACCGACATATCCGGTTCCTGCTACTGCTATTTTCATAAAAACCCGTTCCTTTACCCGGAGCAGTCACAACTGCCCTGTTGAATCAATGCATGATTATCCACTGTTACAAGTCTTAATTATAACAACCGCAGGATAAAAAAGCAAGAAAAACGCAACAATTATGTCACATTTTTGTTACTGATGAAAGGTCCGTCTGCCTCAGAATCCTCCGCACCGGAAGCACACAGGCCGGAACCACCGAGAGCGCGTCCACTCCCATACGAAGAAACGTGTCGGTGAGCGATGTCTCAGCAGCAATTTCTCCGCATATAAAAACACGGCATCCGGCTCTGTGACCGGCGTCGATCACCATTTTTATCATTTTCAGGACTGCCGGATGATGGTCATTGTACTTGTCCTTCAGGGATGGGTTCTGCCTGTCCATCGCAAGGGTATACTGGGTCAGATCGTTTGTACCGATGCTCAGAAAATCGGCCCTGGCAGCCAGTTCCTCCGCAATCATCACCGCAGCGGGCGTTTCGATCATGACACCCCTGCTGATATCCCGGAACGGAAGTCCTCTTTCCGCAAGATTCTCCTTTACTTCCTGAATCATCGCGTCAATCTCATCCATCTCCTCCACCGAGGAGATCATCGGGAACATCACCGAAAGATTTCCATAATAACCTGCCCGGTAGATCGCCCTGAGCTGTTCCACGAACACATCCTTGTGATCCAGTGCCAGCCGGATCCCCCGGTTTCCCATGATCGGATTTGTCTCGGCGGGGATGCGCATGTAATCCGCTTTCTTATCCGCGCCGAGGTCCATCGTCCTCACGATCGCAGTTCTCCCGCCCATCGCCTCGGCAAGCCTTCTGTATTCCAGAAAAAGCTCATTCTCGCGCGGGCTCCGGTCCTTTCCCAGATACTGGAACTCGCTTCTCATGAGGCCGACTCCGTCGGCCCCGTAATAGTCCACATTGCTCAGGTCATCCACACTTCCGATGTTCGCGTAGACATTGACTTCCTTCCCGTCCAGCGTTACATCCGGCTTGTCCTTCAGCTTCATGAGCTCTTCCCGCTCTCTCTGGTCCTCCTGCCGGCGCAGCTCATACTCCTTCAGCTGCTCATCGCTCGGGTCGAGGTACAGCGTTCCCGTATATCCGTCCACAACAGCCATCCTGCCGTCAAATTCAGGCCGTACGTTAATGTTGAACAGCGAAGGAATGTCCATCGTCCTTGTCATGATCGAGGAATGAGAGATTTCGGATCCGTGGAATGTCACAACTGCGAGGATATTGTCCTTTTCCATCTCCAGGATTTCCACCGGATTCAGCTCATCCGCCATGAGAATCACAGGCTCCTCTCCCAGAACAATCCGGGAGGAGGAAGTCCCGAGAGCGCGGATCAGCTTAAAAGAGATCTCCCTGATATGCCGGATCCGCTCACGGATCACGGGAGCCTCGAGCTTCTGGAACGTATAGATCAGTTCATCCCTGGTCGTATGAATCGCGTATCCCGCGCTTACCGACTGGTTTTCGATCATGCTCCGGATCGCCGCGCTGTAGGATTCATCCATCAGCACCTGCAGCTGTGCCCGGTAGTTTTTGCTGACAGAGGCAGGTTTTCCCTCTGCCTCTGCAAGCAGCTTTTCCAAAAGCTCAGCCACGTCCCTCTTTGCTTTCTCAAAAGAATCCAGCTCCTTCCGGGCATCCTTTACACTGTGCCAGCGGATTTCATACTCATCTCTCGCGTAGAAAAGAATCTTGCCTGCGGCAATGCCCGGAAAAGATGTTTTTCCTTTCAGTATCTCCATGAAACTTCCTTCCTGACCGCCCACTCTGCGCGGTTTCCCATTTCGGCCGTATTACTGCGCTTTGACCTTTGTCCACAGTTCGGCATACTTCTGTTTAATCTTCGGAGTCTGATATGCGAAGATTTCATTTTTCGGATTATCGATCTCGGGAATGTAGGAAGAGACTCCCTCGTAGGTTCCCTCCTTCATCTCATCAAAGGCACTCTGCACCGGCGATGTATAGCCGACTTCCTCCGTATTCGCAAGGGCACAGTCTTCTCTCAGCATAAAGTTGATAAAGTCATGGGCCAGATCGACCTCATTGCAGTCCTTTGTGATCAGCATCGCGTCATACCAGACATTTGTCCCCTGCTGAGGGGTAAAGTAATCCATATCTTCGTTTTCACTGATAATGTACGACGCATCCCCGGAATACACGACCGCGATCGCTTTATTGCCCGAAATCATGTTGTCGATCACATCGTCCCCCGCGTAGATGGGATCCATCGTGTCACGCTGGGAGATCAGCCACTCATAGGCCTCCTGGATTTCATTTTCATCGGTCGTATTCATGGAATATCCCAGAGCCTTCAGGGCAATCATAAAGGAATCCCGCTCGGAATCGTACATGTAAATCTTTCCTTTATACTTGGGATTTCTCAGAAGCTCCCAGCCGTCCTCCAGATCCTCAGGATCGACAACGGTCTTATCGTACAGAATTCCGACAGTGCCCCAGAAGTACGGGCATGAATAGCGGTTTCCGGGATCATAGCTCTGGTCCATGACCTCTTCCATCAGGTTCTCGCTGTTCGGAATCATATCCCAGTCGAGGTGCTGCAGGTACTCTTCCTTGATCAGCCTCTCGATCATATAGTCGGAGGGTACCAGCACATCGTAGCTCTCACCGCTGGAAAGCTTGGTGTACATCATCTCGTTCGACTCAAATGTTTCATAGATGACCGTGCAGTTATATTCCTCCTCAAACTGCTCAAGAAGGCTTAAGTCGATGTACTCCCCGGCGTTGTAAACCTTCAGGACCTTCTGCTGCCTGCTTACGCTGCCGCACTGGATCAGGCCGGCAAGCAGTACGACGACCAGTACAAGAACAACCGCCTTTTCCTTCCTGGTTGTACCGGAAAACCCTCTCTTTTTCATCATGTCCGGCACAATGTTTGCAGCGACAAGCACAACGATAATGACGAGGATCACGATGGTGGAAAGCGCGTTGATCGTAGGATTGATCCTCTTTGTCATATTGTAGACAACGATCGAGATATTCTTCGTCCCATTGCCCGTAACAAAGTAGGAAATCACGAAATCGTCAAACGACATCGTAAATGCGAGGAGCGCTCCGGCAAATATTCCCTCTTTAATCATCGGCACAACAATCTTGACAAGCGCCTGATACGGCGTCGCGCCCAGATCCATCGCGGCATTGGCCAGGTTCGGGTCAAGGCTTCTTACCTTCGGGTAGACGCTGGTGATCACATAGGGGGTACAGAAGGTGATGTGCGCCAACAGCATCGTAATATAGCCCTTCCGCATTCCGATGGAGGAAAAAAGAAGCATCAGTCCGATCGCCGTCACAATCTCCGGATTCAGGATCGGAATTTCGTTCACGTTCAGGATCAGCTCCCGCACCACCTTGCGGTTGCGCGAAAGGCCGATCGCGGTGATCGTTCCGAGCACTGTCGAAACGATGGTTGCGATAATCGCAATCGACACCGACACATAGACCGCCTTCACAACTTCCACATTGTTCAGCAGTTCGGAGTACCACCGCAGGGAAAAACCGGAAAACCTGGTCAGTGATTTTGAAGAGTTAAACGAAAAAATCATCGTCACCAGGATCGGCAGGTAGAAAAAAGCGAGGCACAGTACAACATAAAAACGGTTAAAAAAACTCTTTTTCTTTTTCATCTGCTTATTCCTTGTCCTCCTGCTTGTCTATTTTCTTCATCAGGCCCATGGAGATCAGGATGATTACCATAAGGATCAGGGAGATCGCGCTGCCGAAGTTCCAGTCACCGACGGAGATAAACTGAGACTCGATCAGGTTACCGATCAGCATGTACTGTCCGCCGCCCAGCAGCTTCGGGATGACGAAGGTCGATACCGAGAGCAGAAAAACCATCATAATCCCGTTCAGCACTCCCGGGATGGAAAGCGGCCATGTCACCTTCCAGAACGTCTGGACCGGATCAGCCCCCAGGTCGTAGGCAGCCTCGATCAGGGATTTGTCCATCTTGCTGAGCGATGTGTGAATCGGTATGATCATAAAAGGCATAAAGTTGCAGATCAGGCCGATGATGACCGAAAAATCCGTGTACATCATGCTGAGCTGCCCCAGCCCGAGCGAACCGAGGATCTGGTTGATGATGCCGTTGTCCGCAAGGATGTTCATCCAGGCGTAGGTGCGGAGCAGCAGGTTGATCCACATGGGGATCGTCACCATCAGGATCAGGGTATTCTGCGTCTTTTCTTCAAACCTGGAGATGATAAAAGCAAGAGGATACCCCAGGCCCAGGCAGATCAGTGTAGTAAGAATGCCCAGCCGGAAGGATTTCAGGATCACGTTCACATAGGTCGCTTCGGCAAACTTTTTGAAGTTCTCAAAGGTAAATGCGAAGGTAAGGACAGAGTTTCCCTCCTCAGTAAATGCGTAGAGAGCGATCAGGATGATCGGAATCACGATCATCACAGCCGCCCAGATTGCGTACGGTTTGATCAAATGGCGGAACTGTTTCATTAATATACTCCCATCTTCCACATTACGTGGACATCCTCAGGTCCGAAGGTAAGTCCTACCCTGCGGCCCGGTTCGGCGTAGTCGGTCGTCTGTACCATGTAGGTGCGCTTTTCGGTCTCAATCATGATCTCATAATGCACACCCTTGAAGGTGATATTCCTGACGATACCGGTGATCTTGGCCTGATCCGGCTCCACAATGTCGAGGTCCTCGGGTCTCAGAACGACCTCGATCTCCTCGTTCTCCGGGAAACCTTTATCCACACATTCAAACTGATACCCGTCAAACTCAACCAGGAAGTCACGGATCATGTGTCCTTCTATAATGTTGGACTCTCCGATAAAGTTGGCGACAAACCTGTTTTCAGGTTCGTTGTAAATATCGGTCGGAGATCCGATCTGCTGAATTTCACCGTTGTTCATGACGACCACGGTGTCCGACATGGAGAGGGCCTCCTCCTGGTCATGAGTTACATAAACAAATGTTATGCCAACCTCTCTCTGTATCTTTTTCAGTTCCACCTGCATCTGCTTACGGATTTTTGCATCCAGTGCCCCCAGAGGCTCGTCGAGCAGAAGGACCTTCGGCTCATTCACGAGGGCGCGGGCGATTGCCACCCTCTGCTGCTGCCCGCCCGAGAGCAGAGCTACATCTCTTTTCCCAAAGCCCTCCAGGCCGACCATTTTCAGCATTCTGTCGACCTTCTGTGAAATCATCGATTTATCCTGTTTTTTCAGATTCAGCCCGAATGCGATATTGTCCTCCACATTCAGGTGAGGAAACAGGGCGTATTTTTGAAAAACAGTGTTGATTTCGCGCTTATAAGGCGGGATTTTAGATATTTCTATTCCGTTAAAAAGCACTTGTCCGCTGCTGGGTTCGTCAAAACCCGCAAGAATACGCAGTGTTGTCGTTTTCCCGCAGCCACTGGGGCCAAGAAGCGTCAAAAACTCATTTTCGTAAATATCCAGATCGATTCCTTTCAGCACCTGCTGGTCATCAAAATTTTTGGTGAGCTCCTTCAGTTCAATCAGCTTGTTTTTCATCGGCGTTTCTCCTTTACAAAGTGTTACAGCGTCATTGCACATTATACATCCTTTTTCACTTCACAGCAACGAAATCCTTTCGCAGAACGAAAAAAAATGCATAGAAACCCTTTTATATAGAAAGAACTGCAAAGTCCGCCAAAAAAAGCTTGCAATCTTTTCAAAATGATGTATAATAACATTTGTGTTTCGCACAAGCTGGAATAGCTCAGTCGGTAGAGCACTTCACTCGTAATGAAGGGGTCGAGAGTTCGAGTCTCTTTTCCAGCTTTAAAAAAAGGATTCTGGCCAAATGGTCAGAATCCTTTTTTTAGTAACTGTTCAGAACCCTTTCCGGATGTACTCAGTACTCCAGCGTTTCCATATATTTCATGTACCGCACGACCATGAGGGCGATTTTGAATGTAATCGCGTCCTCAAAGACTCTCAGATCCAGTCCGGTGCTCTTCTGCAGCTTGTCAAGCCGGTAGACCAGGGTGTTGCGGTGGATATAGAGCTGCCGCGAGGTTTCGGAGACATTGAGGCTGTTTTCAAAAAACTTATCGATGGTAATCAGCGTCTCCTCGTCAAAATCGTCCGGTGATTTGTTCTCGAAAATTTCACGGATGAACATTTTGCAGAGCGGGATCGGAAGCTGGTAGATCAATCTGCCGATTCCGAGCGAGCTGTACGCGATCACTTCCTTCTCGGCAAAGAAAATCTTCCCCACATCCAGCGCCATCCTGGCTTCCTTATAAGAGCGGGAGACCTCCTTCAGCTCGTTGACAACCGTACCGCAGGCCATATGGATGCCGTCCTCCAGCGAGAAGCCCATGGTCTCAAAAATATTGGCTGCCAGCTTCTCGACATCCTCGAACGTTTCGCCCTCTTCCATCTCCTTGACAATGATGATGCTCTTCTCATCGACCGCGGTAATAAAATTCTTACTCTTGCTGCCGAAAAATCCCCTGACCGCTTCGACCATGCTGTGGTCTTTTTCCTGCTCCATCTCGATGATCATGACAACTCTCCGCACATCCGCATCAATGTGCAGTTTTTTGGCCCGGTTGTAGATATCAACCAGCAGAAGATTGTCAAGCAGGAGGTTTTTGATAAAGCTGTCCTTGTCAAGCCGCTCCTTATAGGCGACAATAAGGCTCTGGAGCTGGAAAGCTGCCAGCTTGCCAACCATATAGCTGTCCTCATCATCCCCGTTTACGACAAGTATGTACTCCAGCTGATAGTCGTCACTGACTTTGAAATACTGATATCCCCTTACCAGCTGGCTGTCAGCGGGTGAATCGACAAAAGCCTGGATATCAGATGGCTGAACAGCAAAGTCAGCAAACGTCGATGTGAGTATCTTTCCATCGGTATCCAGCAGGCAGAGTTCTGTTCTGGAGATATCCTTAAGGCCCTCCAAAGTATTCTGCAAAACCTGATTCGAAATCATGCTATTCAACCCCTTTTCTGTATCTGTTTCAGAACGTCCAAGGTTATTTTAATACAATTTTACCAAAAATAAAAGAGGAAATTATTATTTTTTACCAAAAACATAAAAATAATTGAGATGCCGGGTCAAACCTCAAAAATCATATCTCCGTAGGACGGCATCGGCCACATATCCTTGTCCACGATCATCTCCAGACCATCTACCGGCTTTCGCAGTGCCTCCATGGCAGGCACGATCTTCCGGCGGCAGAATACAGCCCTGTCCTTCCCCTCGCGGCAGGACGGGAGCTTTTCCGTCAGGCCGGCCAGAAGGTTCATTGCCGCGTTCAGCTCCTTCAGATATTCCGATGTCTTGCGCAGAAGGTCAAGCTGTACACCGGTATCAACCGGCCCCACCGCGCGGACCGCATTCACGGATTCCGCCAGCACGGTCGTGTATTTTACGGCCGCCGGGATAAACTGCTTCGTCGCCATGTCGATCATTGTCCTGGCTTCGATATTAATCACCTTGGAATACATGTCATACAGAATCTCCGCCCGGGAATCCAGTTCTGTACGCGTAAAAACATGGAACGTTTCGAACATCTTTACGGTCTTTTCATCCGTCAGTACCGGGATCGCGTCTACCATGGAGGGAAGATTCGGAAGTCCTCTCCTCTCCGCCTCAACCGGCCACTCCGGCGCATAGCCGTTCCCGTTAAAGACGATCCTCTGGTGATCCGTGGCATATTGTTTGATCAGATCATGCACGGCCATGTCAAAATCATCGGCCGCCTCCAGAACATCGCAGGCCTCATGGAACGCCTCTGCCACGATCGTGTTCAGGACAACGTTGCAGAAAGAGATGGAGTCCCTTGCCCCGACCATTCGAAATTCAAATTTGTTTCCGGTAAACGCAAACGGAGAAGTCCGGTTCCGGTCCGTCGCATCCTTCATAAAATCAGGGAGCGTGTCAACCCCCGTTCTCATCCGGGTTCCCCGGATACTGCGGGTTGCCGTTCCTGTCTGGACCAGCTGTTCCAGGACATCCCCCAGCTGTTCTCCGAGAAAAACAGAGATGATTGCCGGCGGAGCCTCGTTCCCGCCCAGCCTGCGGTCGTTGCCGACATCCGCCGCCGAGGCGCGCAGAAGGGCGGCATGAGTATCCACCGCCTTCAGGATACAGGTCAGGATCAGCAGGAACTGGATATTGTCATGGGGAGTCGAGCCCGGATCAAGAAGATTCTGCCCGTCATCGGTGGTCAGCGACCAGTTGTTGTGCTTTCCGGATCCGTTCACACCCGCAAACGGCTTTTCGTGCAGCAGGCATCTCATCCCGTGCCGGGATGCGACCTTTTTCAGGATCCTCATCATCATCTGATTGTGATCCGCCGCCAGATTTACGGGCTCGTAAATCGGTGCAAGCTCATGCTGGGCGGGAGCCGCCTCGTTGTGCTGGGTTTTAGCAGGCACCCCGAGTTTCCAGCACTCCTCGTTTACCTCACGCATGTATGCCGAAACCCTCTGGCGGATCGTCCCCAGATAATGATCGTCCATCTCCTGCCCTTTGGGAGGCATTGCTCCAAACAGCGTGCGTCCGGTATAAATCAGGTCCTTTCTCTGTTCCCAGTGTTTCAGGTCAACCAGAAAATACTCCTGCTCAGCCCCTACGGAAGGAGTCACCTTCCGGGAGGTCGTATTACCGAAAAGCCGCAGCAGACGAAGAGCTTCTGTATTGATGGCCTGCATGGAACGGAGAAGCGGTGTTTTCTGGTCGAGCGCCTCCCCGGTATAAGAACAGAACGCCGTGGGAATGCACAGAGTGCCTCCCGCGGCGTCATGCCTCACAAAGGCCGGAGAGGTGCAGTCCCACGTTGTATATCCACGTGCCTCAAAGGTTGCCCTAAGTCCTCCCGACGGAAATGAGGAGGCATCGGGTTCTCCTTTGATCAGTTCTTTTCCGGAAAAGGAAAGCAGGACCTTTCCGTTCTCCATCGGGGCTGTGATAAATGCGTCGTGCTTCTCGGCTGTCACGCCCGTGAGCGGCTGGAACCAGTGGCTGAAATGTGTCGCCCCTTTCTCGATAGCCCACTCCTTCATTTCATGGGCAACGACATCCGCCGTCTCGGGGGAGAGCTCCGTGCCTTCTTCAATTGTCTTTTTCAGTTCCCTGTATACTTTCTTCGGAAGACGCTCCTGCATCACCTGGTCATTGAAAACGTCACAGCCAAAGATGTCCCTCACATCAATGAATTCTTCCATTCATCCTCCTTCGTACTTCTCAGCAGAAGATTCAGTGCTTTATGCAGGTTCTCGATTTCGGTCTCTCTGTGGTCTCCGCCGTATTCTCCGTCGAGAGTCCACGCAACAGGTTCTTCACTGATCAGCCGGATTCTGGCTGATTTGAAGGAATAAATCAGATCCGTATTATCCTCCTCGGTGAGCAGGGCTGTGATGATCTCCTGCAGCTCCAGCGGATTCTGCGGCATGCGGATCAGCGTCACTTCAAAAAGTCCGTCATCCATATCCACATTTCTTCCGGTCAGATTTTTGAATCCCCCGATTGATCTGGAGTTTGTCACCATTCCATATATGAAATCGCCCTCTGCGGTAAGTTCCTGGGATTCCACGCGCATATGGTAGGATTTGATATTAAAAATACTCTTTACGCCCTCAAGAAGATAGGCGCCATGCCCGAAAATGTTCTTCATGCCCTGCCCGGTCTGGTAGGACACATCCGTAAAAATACCAAAAGCCGCCACATAGGCAAATGTCTGTCTGTTGAATCTGCCGATATCACACTGATAGATCTCCCCGGCCATGATATTCTCGGCAGCCCCGATCATTGTCCTGGGCATGAACATGCTGGCAGCAAAATCATTTGTGCTTCCGGACGGAATATAACCGATCTTCGCACTGCTGCCCTTTTCCATGATGCCCGTCACAACCTCGTCAAGGGTACCGTCTCCGCCGCTGCAAACGATGGCATCCACTTTTCCTTCATACTCTTTTGTCATCTCATATGCATCCCTCGGGCCCTGGGTCGCACGCACAATTACCTCGTACCCGTGTTTATTGAAAATATCAATAATATCGACCAGATTGTTTCTGATCTGCCCCTTTCCGGCTTTCGGATTGAAAATAAAAAAGAGTTTTTTATCCATAGATTCCCCTTAAATCCTTCAGAGTTTTCTTTTTATCTCCGCTCTGCATCATCGTTTTGCCGATCAGCACAGCGCGGCATCCTCCTTCGTAGAGCATGGATATCTCGTCGGAGGTCCGGATTCCCCCATCCGAAATAACAACGGCGGATGCCGGAACACTTTTTTGCAGCCGGATCGTCTTCCCAAGATCGACCTCAAGGGTTTCAGGATCCCGGTTGACGATCCCGATGATGCCTGCACCGCAGTTTACCGCCCGTAAAAGCTCCGGTTCGTCATGCACCTCAAAGACAGTATCCATGCCGAGCTCTGCAGAAAGACTGCTGAAGCTCTTCAGCTCCTCATCGTCCAGAACCGAACAGTAGAGGGTGATGGCTGACGCTCCGAGGGCTTTTGCCTGGTAAACCATATATTCGTCGATCACAAAATCCTTCCGGAGTACAGGTATCCGGATCCTCCCGGAAATCTCCCAAAGATACTGGTCAGATCCCTGGAAAAAGAAGGGCTCCGTCACGCAGGATACTGCGGACGCCCCCGCCTCCTCGTACTTTTCAGCTGTTTCCGTATAAGATAATTTATCGTTCAGCAGTCCTTCAAAAGGAGATGCCTTTTTTACTTCGCAGATAAATGACATTCCCTCCCCCTTCAGGGCGTTCAGGAACGCATGCTCCGGCAGACTGTTTTCCTTCCGCTCCTCAATCTGCTGGAGCAGAATAGAAAGCTCAGTACCTTCTTTTTCGATATCGATTCTCTCCCGGGTTTTATCCGCAATTTCTCTCAAAATGCTCATTATTTATTCTATATCCCCCATAGAAATCCCCAAATATCTGTATCTGTTCAGTACCTTCACAGATACGCTATTCCGCATCGAAGGGCGGGAATCCGTCATTATCATCATCGGGGCCGCTGAAGGTCGGATCAGCCAAAGGACCGCCTGGAGGCGGCGGGCATCCCGGAGTATGATCAAAGTCACGGCCTCCGCGGGAATAAAACTCCTTGCCGATGACATTCTTCTGGCTTCGGGCCTCTTCTACCAGGTTTGCGATCAGGTCATAGACTTTTTTGGGGTCTTTTATATTTTCCAGATGCAGGTGCGGCTCAGCATCCACATTTGATACCAGCGCTACAGTCCCTGTGCCGAAGAATTTCTGGCCGAGGCTCCTCCTCAGCTGGATGTCTGTAATGCGGTACAGAAGCGTCTGGTCTGAAGTGGTGCTGAACAGGCCTTTGTCAATATAGATTCTTCCATTCTTGATATAGTATTTTGTAAAGCTGAACGGGAACCACATGTGATGTTTCCTGTCCTTCCATATGATCTCGGTTTTTCCCGTTTTTCCGGGCGCCGCATCCGGCTTATTGCTGTTTTGTATACCCGCCACAGTTTTCCTCCCTTTT
>CAMOXX010000048.1 GCA_946629475.1 uncultured Blautia sp.
CAACACCTCCGGAAACACTGATAAACTCCGTCTCAGGATCCCATGCATATGCGCGATTGCGATCCCGTAATTCACGATCGGGACGCCGCTGTCCTCCGCCCGCCGGATCCGGTACTTCATCTCTTTTTCATTGAGCATGCATCCGCCGCAGTGCACAATCAGGGAGTATCCGGAAAGATCCTCCGGAAAACTGTTCCCGGAACTGAATACATATTCGGGCTTCACACCCGTGAACGATTCGATCCAGCCCGGCATCTTTACGGAGCCGATATCGTTGCACTGGCGGTGGTGCGTACATCCTTCAGAGATCAGTACCCTGTCCCCGTCCTTCAGTGAGGACAGCGCTGATGCCCCTTTTACCAGAGCTTCGAGGCTCCCTTTGTAACGGGCAAACAGGATGGAGAACGAGGTGAGGTCGATATCTTCCGGGGTGTTTTTGGACACGCGGCCAAATGCCTGCGAGTCGGTAATCACCATGCGGGGTTTCTTCTGCAGGGAAGCGAGGAGCTCCGGGAGCTCCGTATCCTGGCAGGCGCAGAAGGAACAGTGCGCGTCCAGAACGTCCCGCATTACCTGCTGCTGCGGAAGAATCAGCCTTCCCTTCGGAGCGGATTCATCGATCGGGATGACCAGGACAACCAGGTCGCCCGGCGACAGAAGATCTGATACGAGCTTTTTGCTGTTTTCCAGATCTTTGGCGAAGGAACCCAGCATTTCTTTCAGAACAGTAATATTTTCGCCGGTTTTTGCGCTGACATAGACGGCGTTATTCGGAACGGCAGGCCTGTTTTCGAGCAGGTCTGCCTTTGTGTATGCAAGGAGCCACGGAAGCTTCCGGCTTTGGAAGAGGGAAATCAGCTCAGTATCCTGATCCTGAAGGCCGGTCCCGGAATCAACGACCAGCACGGCGATATCGATCCGGGCCAGGATTTCGCGGGCCTTCTTCACCCTTTTTTCGCCAAGTTCCCCTTCATCGTCAAGGCCAGGCGTGTCGACAATGACAACAGGCCCGAGGGGGAGGAGCTCCATGGCCTTTTTGACCGGGTCGGTCGTGGTGCCTTTTACATCAGAGACGACCGAGAGCTCCTGACCGGAAACCGCATTGACGAGACTTGATTTTCCTGCGTTGCGCATCCCGAAAAAACCGATGTGAAGCCGCTCGGCAGAGGGGGTGCTGTTTAAACTCATAATATTACCTCCAGGGACTCAGAAACGGAAATCTCTCCGGTTTGAGCTGCGGATGTCAGCGATATGCTGACGCGCGATTTCACGCGTCTTTTCGCGCGGGATCCGGTTCAGCTCTCTCTCGATCAGCTCGTAGCCGTTCTTTTTGGTCTCGGGAGAAGCATAGTCCTCCAGATATTCGGCGAGCGTCATCAGTGCGTTCGGATGGCAGCAGTTGAGAATCTGACCGCTCTTGCAGAGCGCCATGAAGCGGTCGCCGGTACGTCCTTCGCGGTAGCATGCGGTGCAGAAGGAAGGTACGTGGTTATTCTCCATCAGCCAGTTGACCACCTCGTCCAGAGTACGCTGGTCGGATACGTCAAACTGCTCGGTATCGTGCGGGCGCTCCTCTTCCGTATATCCGCCGACGGAAGTACGGGAGCCGCCGCTGACCTGGGAGATGCCCAGGCGGAGAAGCTTTTCACGCACGGCCTGGCTTTCTCTTGTGGAGATGATCATGCCGGTATAGGGAACCGCAAGGCGGATGCAGGCAGTGATTTTTGCGAAGGTTTCATCGTCGATGCCGTTGTCAAAGGCGTCCGGATCGATATCGTCGGCATGCTTTACTCTGGGAACACTGATCGTGTGCGGGCCGACACCGTGGACGGCTTCCAGATGTTCTGCATGCATCAGCAGGCCTGCAAATTCATATTTGTAGAGCTCGAGGCCGAACAGTACGCCGAGACCGACATCGTCGATTCCGCCCTCCATGGCGCGGTCCATAGCCTCGGTGTGGTAGTCGTAGTCGTGCTTCGGACCGGTCGGGTGAAGCTCCAGATAGCTCTTTTTGTGGTAGGTTTCCTGGAAAAGGATGTAGGTGCCGATGCCTGCTTCCTTCAGCTTGCGGTAATTCTCAACAGTGGTGGCGGCAATGTTTACGTTGACGCGGCGGATGTCCCCGTTTTTATGGTGGACAGAGTAGATCGTTTTGATGCATTCGAGGATATATTCGATCGGATTGTTTTTGGGGTCCTCTCCGGCTTCGATCGCGAGACGCTTGTGTCCCATATCCTGAAGAGCGATTACTTCGGCGCGGACCTCATCCTGGGTCAGCTTTTTGCGCGCGATATGCTTGTTCTTCATATGGTACGGACAGTACACGCAGCCGTTGACGCAGTAGTTGGAGAGGTAGAGCGGCGCGAAAATGACGATACGGTTGCCATAGTATGCCATCTTGATCTCTTCCGCGATTTTGTACATCTCCTCGATTTTTTCCGGAATATCACACGCGAGGAGAACAGATGCCTCCCTGTGGGTCAAGCCGGAACATACGTAGCCCTTATCGCCTTTTTTCGGACGTGCCTTTTCGAGAATCCGGTCGATCAGCTCAACATTGTTCTTGTTCTCCTCGGCATAGGCCAGGGTTGCCTGAATCTCTTCATCGTTGATGAATTCTTCAGCTTTCAGTGATTTCGGATCATAAATTGCCATGGTTTTACCTCTTTTCTTTTTTAATATCTCCACGGTCGGTCACGAGCTCGTAACCGATCGAACGCATGCGGTTTTCCAGACAGCCTCTGCATTCGGCGGATTCCTCCCCGGTACAGATTTTGTTGTCGTAGAGTGTGTATTTGCCCCGGACGGCGACAGGCGACAGGTTAGGCATAACGACATTCGCCCCTGCCCTGATGCCCAGCTCGCGTCCCTGCGGGTGGATCGTCCCGAGTGCCGTTGTAGCGGGAAGAAGCACCGGCGGATAAATCAGCCGGATGATGCTGAGCAGATAGCAGGTCATGTAGAGTGTCCCTGCCGGCATATCATGGAACGGTGTGTCCTTGTGGGGGATAAACGGTCCGATCCCGCACATATCCGGACGGAATTCCTCGATGAATTTTAAATCCCGGGCGAGTTCCGCGGAGGTCTGGCCGGGGGAACCCACCATAAAGCCGCACCCCGTCTGGTATCCGATATCACGCAGGGCCCGGAGGCACTTCATCCGGTTGTCGAAGGACATTTCCGGGGGATGCAGCTTCTGGTAGTGCGCTTTGTCGGCGGTCTCGTGCCGGAGAAGATAGCGGTCCGCCCCGGCTTCAAAAAGAAGACGGTAGCTTTCGCGGCTCCGCTCCCCCATTGACAGGGTGATTGCGCAGTCCGGATAACTGCTCCGGAGCGCTGAGACAATTTTACAAAGCACCTCATCGGTGTAGTATGGGTCCTCGCCGCCCTGAAGCACGAAGGTGCGGAATCCGAGCGCGTGTCCCTGGGAAGCGCACTCCAGAATCTGTTCTTCACTCAGGCGGTAGCGGGAACAGAGACGGTTGCTCCTGCGGATGCCGCAGTAATAGCAGTCGTTTCGGCAGATGTTGCTGATTTCGATCAGGCCGCGGGTGAATACGGCATTGCCGTAGATCGACCTGCGGACTGCGTCAGCCCTGCCGGCAAGCATTTCTGCTGCTTCAGGAGAGTATCCGTCGATCAGGGCCTGATATTCCGCGAGGGAAAGGGCATGCCGGTCGGCCAGCTTTTCGGTCAGTTCAGATACTTTCTGGTTCATTTCTTATTGCTCCGGTACGTTCGCATACGCCGTTTTTACTGTGATGTCCGGGAGATTTCCGATTTTTCCTGCCAGAGCCGCTGTTTTATCCTGCGGCGCGTCCAGCACAACACTGATGATGCTGACGTTTTTCGGACGGTAGGGGATTCCCATCCGGCCGATGACATAGGCACTGTAATCGTGCAGGATCCGGTTGAGTCCTTCGGTATCTCCGCCGGGTCCTACAATAATGCTGATCACTGCAACTCTTGTTTCCATTCATTCCTCCTTATGAAAATGATAACTGTTCAGCATTCCGAATGAATGGGTTCGGAACAGTTACTAAAAATGAAAAATGCCGTACCCGCTGAGACAGGTACGGCCAGTATACACAGAAATCCGCAGAAGAGGGCATACCCCTTCCGTCTGTTCGATTGCCATACCTTGCCGTCAGAGAAACCGTCATGATTCCGGAAACTCTTCTTATCAGGTGGTGACACTCATCATACGTCGGGAAAACCTTCCTGTCAAGTGTTTTGCCGAAAACTGCAAGGAATGCAAAGCAAAGCATTCAGATTACGGTTTTTTTAGATTGAAAACTTCAGCAGTTACGGTATAATATGATTAACAACGCCAAAAGTCCTGAACCCATGCAAGCTTGCTTGCAGATGGGTGAAAGGACTTGGGGCGTGCCCGGCATGAGGATGAAGTGGGGGAGGGGCCCCATGAAATCCGAATGACGGGAGGATTGTGAGAGCACGAAGTGCGGAACAATCCGTAATCAGAAAAAACAACGCCAAAAGTCCTGAACCCATGCAAGCTTGCTTGCAGATGGGTGAAAGGACTTGGGGCGTGCCCGGCATGAGGATGAAGTGGGGGAGGGGCCCCATGAAATCCGAATGGAGGAGGGGTAACTTTACAGATATGGAGGATTTTGATGAACTATAAGTTTACGGGAGGACAGCTCCTGCTTCGGCGCGGCGGAAAATTCACCGCGGAGCCGGGAACCCTATATGTGGCGGACGGAACCATTCTGGCAGTGCAGGATTCCGGCGCGGAGGCCCCGGACATCGAAGGGGAATTTGAGACAAGGGATATTTCCGGCCGGCTGGTCATGCCGGGGCTGATCAACATGCACACGCATGCTTACATGACCATTCTCCGGAATTACGCGGATGATGTCGATTTCGGCGAGTGGCTGTTTCAGCGGATTTCGCCCGCGGAGGACCGGATCAGGCCCGGGGATGCCTTCACGGCGAACCTGCTGGCTTTTGCCGAGATGATCATGAGCGGGACAACCACCTATGTGGACATGCACATGTTCAAGGGGCAGTCATCCGGAGCGGCAGATAAGGCCGGCATGCGGGCATTTATCGGGCGCGGACTGGTAGGGGAGGATCTCTATACCGACGGCCTCTCCCGTTTTCAGGAGGCGCTGGAGGAGCAGGCGGAATGCGGCAGCAGCCTGATTCAGTTTACGCTGGCACCCCACGCTATCTATACCTGTTCCCCGAAGTTTTATGAGCAGGTTTCCGCAGAAGCCGAAAAGAGAGGGATGCTGAAGCAGACGCATCTTTCCGAGAGCAGGACCGAGGTGTCGGACTGCCTGAAGAAATACGGAAAGACACCGGTCGAGATCATGCGGGATTCCGGTTTCCTGAGCGGAGGCGCAATCCTGGCTCACTGCGTACACATGGAAGAGGGAGACATCGGAATTCTTCGTGACAGCGGGTCGACCGTGGTGACAAACCCGGCAAGCAATGCCAAGCTGGGCAACGGGTTTGCCCCGGTGGCTGCTTTTTTGAAAGAAGGCGTCAATCTCTGCCTCGGAACAGACGGGACGGCCAGCAACAATACTCTGAACATGTTCCGGGAGATGGGACTATTGTCCCTGATCCACAAGGCAGTCTCGGAGGACCCGACCGCTCTCTCCGCGCAGCAGGTGCTGGAGGCCGTTACCGTCAACGCGGCAAAAGCGCTCGGGATGGAGGACAGGCTCGGAATTCTGAAGGAAGGCGCCGAGGCCGATCTGATCTTTATCGACCTCATGCGTCCGAATATGTTCCCCGACAATGATATTGTCTCCTCGCTGGTTTACTCGGCGAACGGAAGCGAGGTAAGCGATGTGATGATCGGAGGCAGGTTTGTGATGGAAGACAGAATCCTCACGACGATTGACCTCGAAAAAGTGTACGACGACAGCAGAAGCTGGGAAAGGTAAAAAATGAGTATTATACGTGATGCAGCCCTGGCACCGTCAGGACATACCAAAATCGAGTGGGTCAGGTCCTTCATGCCAGCCCTGTCACAGATCGAAAAAAAGTTTGAAAAGGAAAAACCTTTTGCAGGGATGAAGATCGCCGTGTCGGTGCATCTGGAGGCTAAGACGGCCAACCTCGGGCTGGTGCTCGCGAAGGGCGGAGCTTCAGTTTACCTGACGGGCAGCAACCCTCTGACCACGCAGGACGACGTGGCTGCCGCCGTTGCCGAAAGGGGAGTGGAGACGTTCGGACTCTACGGCGCTTCCGGCGAGGAGTACGAAAACCTGCTGGTCTCGGCTCTTTCGTGCCACCCGGACCTCATCGTAGATGACGGAGGCGATCTGCTGAATCTTCTTTCGGGGCGATGCTCCGGTTACGCCGACAGGCTGATCGGAGGGTGCGAGGAGACCACGACGGGAATCCTTCGCATGAGGGCCCGGGAAAAGGCGAACGCCCTTCCCTGCGCAATGATGGCGGTCAACGACGCAAAGGCAAAGCACTATTACGATAACAAGTATGGCACAGGCCAGTCGGTATGGACCTCCATCATGGAAACTACAAACCTGATCGTCGCGGGAAAAACGGTTGTCATTGCCGGCTACGGATGGTGTGGGAAGGGCACTGCCATGCGGGCCAAGGGGATGGGAGCCAACGTGATCGTTACGGAGATCGACCCCTTCAAGGCTCTGGATGCCACCATGGACGGCTTCCGGATCATGCCGATGGATGAAGCGGCAAAATACGGGGACATTTTTGTGACGGTTACCGGCTGCAAGGATGTAATAGTGGACCGTCATTTCGCCGTGATGAAGGACAACGCAATTCTCTGCAACGCAGGACACTTTGACTGCGAGGTCGATGTTGCCGGCCTCAAGCGCATCGCGGTCAAGGCAGAGGAAAAGCGAAATAACATTGTTGGCTACACAATGCCGGACGGACGCACACTGCATGTGCTGGGCGAAGGAAGGCTTGTGAATCTGGCCTGCGGAATGGGACATCCCGCCGAGATCATGGACATGTCCTTTGCCGTGCAGGCTCTGGGGCTTAACTGGCTGGCAGCCCACAGGAAGAACCTTGAAAAAAAGGTGTACGAAGTACCCGCATCCATTGACAACGAGATTGCCTTGTGCAAGCTTGAGGCAATGGGCCTCTCCATCGACACTCTGACACCTGAACAGGAGGCCTATCTGGGCGGCTGGTAATAAAAGGCCTGCCCAAGGCTCCATACCATTAAAAGGAAGGATAATATGGATTATCAGAGATTTACAGATTGCGTGGACATGCCCTGCTGTATTATGTCCGTGCAGAAAACCGCAGAGGGAAGCTGCGGCGAGATTCGCATTGTGGCGGCGAATCAATCTTATAGGGAAGTGATGGGGCCTGCGTATTATGACGGAATGATTTACAGCGAACTTGTACCGCAGGACAACAAATTCGAAGAATACTGCTTCCGGGCGGCGATCCTGAAGCAGAAAATGCATGGTTATGTGGAAACCAGAGCGTTCAACTGCTGGACCGACCAGACACTGATCCCCCTGGCCTCGGAAGAGGAATCAAAGGGGTACTGTCAGTTCCTCTTTGAGTTCACCCCGAACGCTGATGCGGGCCGGATGGCAGCGGTCTCCGTAAACACGGCTGAAACGGTGATCGAGGCCTGCATCCGGCTGATGGGCACGACGGACATCACAACCAGCACAGAGGAGACTCTGGATGTGATTCTGAAAAAATCCGGGGCCAAGGCAGCCCGGATCATGCTGATGAACCACGAACAGAAAAGAGCAGTCCTGTTCTGTGAAAAAATGAAAGGATCCTTTCCCTCCAGACAGGACCCAGATGTCATCACCTACAACCTGATCCGGACCTGGGAGGACATGATCGGCGTCAGCAACGCCGTGATCATCCGGGATGAACAGGATATGGAGGCTCTGGAGGAGAAAAACCCCGTATGGGCGGCATCGATGCGCGACAACAATGTCAGAAGCCTGGTGCTGGTACCGCTCAAAAAAGAAAAAAAGGTCATGGGGTATCTGTACGTTGTGAACTTTGATACCTCAAAAGTCGTGGAGGTGAAAGAGCTTGTGGAGCTGATGTCCTTTTTTATCGGCTCCGAGCTGTACAACCATCTGCTCCGGCAGCGGCTGGAGGATCTCACCCGCAAGGATGTTCTGACGGGTGTCTACAACCGCCGGGCAATGATTCAGCAGATCAGCGCGCTCTCGGAAGAACGGCCGCGGCCGTCCTACGGGATTGTAAATATCGATCTGAACGGTCTGAAAATCGTGAACGATGAGAAGGGGCATGAGGCTGGCGACAGGCTCCTGATCGAGACGGCGGAGATGCTCGGCAAGCTGTTTTACCAGGACGACATTTTCCGCACCGGCGGGGATGAATTTGTCATTCTGACAAAACGGATCACCCGGGATACCTTCGTGCGCAAAATTGAAAAGCTGAAGACAACGGCAGAAAAAAACGGGATCAGCATTTCAGTCGGAGGATTCTGGTCAAACGGTGCCGAGGATCTTATGCAGGCGTTCCGCGTCGCTGATGAAAAAATGTACGAAGATAAAAAGAAGTTTTATGACAAACACCCGGAATACCGCAGAACCTGAACAGGAAATGCTGACTCATTATTGACGTATTTTACAAAATGAGCTATAATTCCAGTGTATTTTTACAAAAAGAAGGAGGATCACCTTATGAAGAAAAAACTGTTAAGCCTGTTCCTGGCTTCAGCCATGGCGCTTACCGCATTTGCAGTACCCGCACTTGCAGCAGAGGTTGAGACCATCGAGCTCGATGAGGACGAGGATGAGGAAGATGACGCAGCTGAGGAAACAACCGAGGCTTCCGGTGATTACCACATCGGTATCGTAACCGGTTCCGTATCCCAGTCAGAGGATGACCGCCGCGGCGCAGAAGCTTTCCAGGAAAAATACGGTGAGGACCGTGTAACACTTGCAATCTATCCGGACAACTTTACCGAGGAGCTTGAGACCACGATCCAGACGATCGTCAACCTTTCCGATGATCCGGAAATGAAGGCGATTATTGTCAACCAGGCAATCCCGGGAACCACCGAGGCTTTCCGTCAGATCAAGGAGAGAAGACCTGACATCATCTGCATCGCCGGCGAATCCCACGAGGACCTTCCGGAAATCGGAAGCGCTGCTGACCTTGTCTGCAACAACGACTTTGTCGCACGCGGATACCTGATCATCCGTACCGCTCATGAGCTGGGCTGCGATACATTCGTACACATTTCCTTCCCGCGTCACATGTCCTACGAGACCATGAGCCGCCGTGTTGCCATCATGCAGGCAGCATGCGAGGAGTTCGGAATGAAGTTTGAGATGGAGACCGCTCCGGATCCCACCACCGATGTCGGCGTACCGGGCGCACAGGCCTACATTCTTGAGCATGTTCCGGAGTGGGTTGAGAAATACGGTGAAAACTCCGCTTACTTCTGTACAAACGATGCTCATACCGAGCCGCTTCTGAAACAGCTGCTTGAGTACGGCGGATACTTTATCGAAGCTGACCTTCCGTCTCCGCTGATGGGATATCCGGGAGCACTCGGACTTGACCTGACCGAGGAAGCCGGCGACTTCGAGAAGATCCTTGCCAAGGTTGAATCTGCGATCGTTGAAAAAGGCGGCGCAGGCAGATTCGGAACATGGGCATACTCCTATGGATATACTGTTTCCGCAGGTCTTGCACAGCACGCTATGAACGTCCTCGACGGAGTCAGCGAGCTCGACAACATCGATGATATCGCAAAGGCATATCAGGAGTTCTCACCGAAGGCTGAGTGGAACGGCTCCAACTACACCAATGCCGATACAGGCGTTAAGCTTGACAACGTATTCCTTGTATATCAGGATACCTACATCATGGGAGATCCGGGATACTACATGGGCTCCACATCTGTTGAAGTACCGGAGAAGTATTTCACAACCAAATAAGGATCCGCGATCCGAAAGATTGTAATTAAGGGGGGAGATCCGTTTCTCCCCCTTTCCTTTTTGAAAGGCTGCAAACATGAACGATCAAAAAAAGACACTATTGGAGCTGAAAAATATCCAGAAGGATTTCTTTGGAAACCAGGTCCTGACGGATATTAATATGAAGCTCGGCGAGGGGGAGGTCATCGGCCTGGTCGGTGAGAACGGAGCCGGAAAGTCTACCCTGATGAGGATCCTGTTCGGTGCCGATATGATCCGCGAAACCGGCGGCTACGGCGGCGATGTGATCCTGAATGGAGAAAAGGTCAGCTTTTCCTCCCCGTTTGACGCGATCGAAGCCGGAATCGGAATGGTCCATCAGGAATTTTCGCTGATTCCGGGGTTCACAACTACCGAAAATATTCTGCTGAACAGAGAGCCGACCCGCAGGAACGTGATTTCAGAAGTGTTCGGAGACCGGCTGGACACGCTGAAACGCACAGAGATGGACGAGCGCGCCGCGAACGCCATCGAGATGATGGGGGTCGATATCGACCGGAACATGATCATCAGCGACATGCCCGTCGGCCACAAGCAGTTTACCGAAATTGCAAGAGAGCTGTCCAAGGAGCAGCTGAAGCTTCTGATCCTGGACGAGCCCACGGCGGTCCTGACGGAGAAGGAGGCCGAGGCGCTGCTGGATTCGATCCGCGGCATGTCCGAAAGAGGAATCGCGATTATCTTTATTACCCACAGGCTTCAGGAAATCCTGGCAGTGTGCGACCGTGTCGTGGTCATGCGTGACGGATATATTGTAAACGAAGCACCCGCATCCGAAACTAACGTTACGGAAATCACCAGATGGATGGTTGGACGTGATGTGGAGGGCAAGGCGTCATCCGTATCGACGCGCACCCACGAAAACGCGAAAACGATCCTGTCGATCGAAAAGCTCTGGGTGGATATGCCCGGTGAAACGGTTCGAAACGTAAATCTTGAGGTAAAGAAAGGCGAGATCCTCGGAATCGGCGGCCTGGCCGGACAGGGCAAGCTTGGGATTCCGAACGGGATCATGGGCCTTTACGAGGCGGGCGGCAAGGTCGTATTCGACGGAAAGGAGATTCCGCTCAACAGTCCGAGAAGGTGCCTGGATTCCGGTTTTGCCTTTGTATCGGAGGACAGGCGAGGCGTTGGACTTCTTCTTGATGAAACTCTGGAGTGGAACATCGCTTTCCCGGCGATGCAGATCCAGAACCGTTTCCTGAAAAACTATCTCGGAGGCCTGATCAAATGGCGCGATGAGAAGGCGATCAAAGAGATTACCGACAAATATATCGAATCCCTGGCCATACGGTGCACCAGTTCACGGCAGAAGGCCCGTGAACTGTCGGGCGGAAACCAGCAGAAGGTCTGCCTGGCCAAGGCATTTGCGCTGGCTCCCAGGCTCCTGTTTGTATCAGAACCCACCCGAGGCATTGACGTTGGGGCAAAGGCCCTGGTCCTGGATGCCCTGAAGGAATTCAACCGTGAGAGCGGAGTCACTATAGTTATGATCTCCTCAGAGCTGGAGGAGCTTCGCCAGAGCTGCGACCGCATCGCAATCGTCTCCGGAGGAAAGATTGCGGGGATCCTTCCCGCCTCCTCATCGGTCGAGGATCTCGGTGCCCTGATGCTCAGCCAGGTCATTTAAGGAGGGCAAGACGTGAATACAGATACCAAAAAAGAAAAAAGCCGTCTGAAAAAGATGGTCGAAAGCTTCGGACTCCCGAGGCTTCTGATCACGCTTTTTCTGATCCTGCTTTTGATCCTCGCCCCGATTGTCGGCGCGGATCTGCCGACGCAGATCACGAATATCATTGCCCGGTTCAGCTGGAACGGGATTCTGGTGCTCGCCATGGTTCCTATGGTACACTCCGGCTGCGGACTGAACTTCGGACTTCCGCTTGGGATCATCTCCGGACTTCTGGGAGCGACCCTCTCCATCGAATTCGGTTTTACCGGCGCGTTTTCGTTTATCATGGCGATCCTCATCGCGACTCCGTTCGCTCTGGTGCTCGGTACAATCTACGGATGGCTGCTGAACAAGATTAAAGGCGGCGAGATGATGATCGCAACTTATGTGGGATTTTCTTCCGTTTCCCTTATGTGCATGATGTGGCTGGTGCTTCCCTACAAGAGCCCGAACATGGTATGGGGCATGGCCGGAAAAGGCCTCCGTACCACCATCTCTCTGGAGGGATATTACATTAATGTGCTGGCGGATATTCTGCATATCAAGATCGGAAACCTGGAGATTCCGACCGGTACGATCCTGTTCTTTGCCCTTCTGGCGTTCCTGATCTGGGCTTTCCTGCACACAAAGACCGGGACAGCCATGACGGCTGTCGGCTCCAACCCGACCTTTGCGAAGGCCGCCGGGATCAATGTCAACAAGATCCGTCTGCTGTCCGTTGTCATGTCGACATGGCTGGCAGCAATCGGAATCCTCGTGTACGAACAGGGCTTCGGCTTTATCCAGCTTTACATGGCGCCGTTCTATATGGCACTGCCGGCAGTTTCGGCAATCCTGATCGGAGGTGCTTCGGTCAACAAAGCCTCCATCACAAATGTTATTATCGGTACGATCCTGTTCCAGGGAATTGTAACCATGACACCCACCGTCATGAACAATATGGTTCATATGGATATGAGTGAGGTCATCAGAATCATCGCTTCACAGGGAATGATCCTGTATGCACTGACCAGAAAGACGGAGGGATCAAAATGAAAACAAACGCAAACAAAAAAGGAAGCTTCGGCTCCTTTCTGCGGCGCAGCTCCGTGCCGCTCATGTTTATCCTGATCTGCGCGGTCTGCATTCCGCTGTCGGGTCTCTCCCCGAGCTATCTTGTGAATGAGATTGTGACAAGGATGGGGAGGAACGCTTTCCTGATTCTGGCTCTTCTGATACCGATTATGGCCGGTATGGGCCTGAACTTCGGTATGACGCTAGGGGCAATGGCCGGACAGATCGGCCTGATCCTTGCATCGGACTGGCAGATCGTCGGAATCCCGGGCATGGTGCTCGCTATGATCCTCTCGGTTCCGATTTCGATCCTTTTAGGCCTTTTCTGCGGAAAAATCCTGAACATGGCCAAGGGACGCGAGATGATCACCAGCTACATCATGAGCTTTTTCATCAACGGTGTTTATCAGCTGGTCGTCCTTTACCTGATGGGATCTGTGATCCCGATCAAGCATTCCTCGATCAAGCTGCCCAGGGGTTACGGAATCCGGAATACGGTTTCTCTTCTGTCCATGCGCCAGAAGCTTGACAACCTGATCCCGTTGACCATTAAAGGCGTAAAGATTCCGGTCGCCACCTTTATCGTGATCGCTGTTCTGTGCGTGTTTATCGTCTGGTTCCGCAGAACAAAGCTTGGACAGGACATGCGTGCGGTAGGCCAGGATATGGAAGTGGCCCGCGATGCAGGTATCCATGTGGAGCGCACAAGGATCATCGCGATCGTCCTTTCCACAGTTCTGGCCGGGATCGGTATGATCATCTATCTTCAGAACATGGGAAATATCGCGACCTACAGCTCCCATTCTCAGATCGGTATGTTCTGTATCGCAGCACTGCTGGTCGGCGGAGCTTCCGTCGATAAGGCCTCCATCGGGAATGTTTTCCTCGGAGTTATCCTGTTCCACCTGATGTTTATTGTTGCTCCGCGTGCGGGCGCCGCAATCACAGGCGACTCGATGATCGGTGAATATTTCCGTGTGTTCGTATCTTATGCGGTCATCACAGTAGCACTGATCATGTATGAGACTGCAAAGCGCAGTGAGAAAAAGCAGGGCGGAGAGCAGCTGAGACAGGCCCAGCTGGAGGAGGAGAGAAAATGAAATCAAAGAGTAGACTCCTGATCCGGCTGATCGCTGTAGCGGTTGTCATCGCCGTAGCGGCAGCGATGATGGTGATCGGGCGCGGACATACTATTTATTTTGACAACAAGACACTGGAAGCGAACGGGCAGACCTATACAGCTCCGTACCAGATTCAGGTGTTTGTGAACGATCAGTCCGTTGGAAAGCTGAAGGAAGGCGACCGCGGTATGGTGGATACGATGGGGCAGGACTTTAAGATGGTGCTGCACATCACACCGGAAAAGGACGCCAAAAAGACAGGCAGTGCGGTTACGCTGAAGCTGCCCTACAATATGGACGGAATCATCATCAACCTTCCGGCCCTCCTGGGAGGGGCGCCGGAGGAGGTTTATCAGTCCGAATTTATCCCGGCCGAAGTCGAGGAGGATGTTGAGGATGTGGACGTATCCTCAGATGAATTCGAGATGCCGATGGGGGACGAGTAAGAGGCCCCTGAAGGGAACGGAATTTGATACAGACAGGCTGCAGGCGCGGTTTTTGGGACCGGCCTGCGGCCTGTCTGCAGTTCAGATAAATGACACTGAACTGCGGGAGCCCGCGGAGCGGAGAAAACCGTAGACTGCATTTGTGAGTGAATTATGACAGACGAGGGGTTTAAGTATGAGATGGATGATTGCTTCGGATATCCA
>CAMOXX010000049.1 GCA_946629475.1 uncultured Blautia sp.
ATGTCTGCAGACAGGACAGCATCTTCATCCTCTAATGCTTTATCTTCGTAAACTGCTCCGACAATGTCCGGTTCATCGTAGTAATCGCCCTCGTCGTAGTAGTCGCCCTCGTCGTAATAATCACCTTCGTCGTAGTAATCACCTTCATCGTAGTAATCACCTTCATCGTCCCAGCCTTCATCATCCGCGCCCTCACTGTAGTCCGAAATATCGACATGGACATCATCCAGATAGAACTCCAGACGATACCAATAGCCATTTTCATGGACAATAGTATTTCCGTCAGGATCATATCCGCGCATCTCATTCAGGAAGGAACCCTTGAGGGTAATATAATCCTCTTTCGAACTGCACAGAAAGATAAAGGGATCGTCCTTTGTTCCGGAACCATCGCATGGCTGGGAATCACGATCCAGCACAGAATAAAAAACATCATATGCCTGTGTTGTCTCGGTCGCTTTGACCGGGGCAGCTGTCGGTGTGGGGGATGGTTCCGGTGTAACTGTCGGTACAGCTTCTGTCTCATCCTCCGTGAAGATTTCTTCGCTGTTCTCCAGTCCCTCTTCCAGATAATCTTCACCGGCCCCTTCCGCTTCGTCCGTAATATAATCCTCCTGCAGGAGTCCGTCAGATGATTCCTCCGACAGATCTGCAGACAGATCTGTATTATCCTCCGTCTGTGTTGTTTCCTCAGAGAGCAGACTTTCCGGGTTCTCTTCTATCTGGTCTCCGCTCTCAATCGTATCGATAATTCCGATATCCAGATCTCCCAGCGTCTCTCCTTCATAAACAGGATCCGAAGTTTCCTGTGTGTAAAGACCATCGGCGGAGGAATCATATTCGTTCAGAGAAGATTCCTCAGCAAGAGAAGAGCTCTCGTCATACAGTTCTCCCCCATCCAGAACAAGGTCGGAAGCCAGTAAATGCGGAACCGCGGCCGCCAGATTCCAGTTCCAGAACGAAGGTCCCATTGCAGCGTCCATCACTGCGACATCGCTGTCCGAGGAATCGTCCCCGCTGTATGTACCGTCAGAGCTGTCTGAATCCGTTTCCTCTTCGATCGGTCCTCCGTTCTGCAGACTGTAAAGCCGGTTTCTCGCCTTGTCCAGATTCTGAAGCATCCGCTCATGCTCCAGATTGGCAATAGCCAGCTCCATTTCCGTGAGGGTGGTATCAATCGTCATGAGAAGATCGCCCTTCCTGACTTCGTCCCCCTGCCCCACCAGCAGATCCCGCACAATGACGTCCTTATCAATTTTAATATTCTGGATCACATTAGTCGTAATAGAACCGGACAGAGAAGTGTCCATATCATCGTAGCTGAAATAGTCCTCCTGAACCAGTTCATCCACATTTACCACAATCACCTCAGGGATATTTTTAACTCTGAGATACTCTACGCCTTTATAAGCGCCAAAGCCTGTAAGGGATACAGCCAGAATGATGGCTATCCATTTTTTTGCCCTTCCCACGGTTTTACTCCTCCTTCAGGATCCCGTCCCGGATAGTCACTACCCGCCTGGCATGGGAGGCTATGTCGGCATCGTGTGTGATCATCAGCACCGACACTCCCTCCTCATTCAGTTTTTGGAACAGTTCCATTATCGCAGCACCGGAACGGCTGTCCAGCGCTCCAGTCGGCTCATCAGCAAGCAGCAGGCGGGGATTGTTGACCATTGCCCTCGCGATTGCCACCCTCTGCATCTGCCCGCCCGAAAGCTGGTTCGGCCAGAAATCCACCCGATCAGCCAGTCCCACTCTTTCGAGAGCACGAAATGCCCGTTCCCTTCTCTCTTTTCTCGGTACATGTGCATAGTTCAGCGGCATCTCAACATTGGCGAGCGCCGACTGGCGGGGCAGCAGATGAAAGCTCTGAAAAACGAAACCAATCTTCCGGAGACGAATGTCTGACATTTCGTTCTCACTCAATTTGCTGACATCCTGTCCATCAAGGTAGAAAGATCCTTTAGTAGCCTGATCCAGGCATCCGATAATGTTCATCAGTGTGCTTTTTCCGGAACCCGAAGGTCCCATGATTGCGACATATTCTCCCTCTTCCATCGAAAAGCTGACATCCTTCAGCGCTTCCACCACAAATTTTCCCTGATAATAATTTTTATAAATACCTCTGAGATCAAGAATCAGCTGTCCGCTCATTATTCAGCTCCGTTTTTCTTTTCCTCCTCCGGGAAATCATCGATAACCTCTACATCGTCAAATTCCTCGTCAAAATCCTCATCAAAGTCATCTATGATATACACTTCAGAATCATCGATCACATACGGCTCGTCCCCGTAGCTCTCCATCATGCCCTCATCTTCGGTCCAGTCTATCGTATCATCGTAGATTTCCATGGAGTCATCGCCAAATTCATCATCAATGTACTCTTCGTCTTCATAATAGAAGTCTTCATCATCCATGTATTCATCATCTGAGAATTCTTCGTCCATGTATTCGCCGCCGTACATCTCCCCGTATTCTTCATCTTCCTCACTGTAATCCTCGTATGTGATTGCTTCATCGAGAGTACCGGGTTTTGTCGGCATTCCTTCTTCCAGACTGGCGGATGGAAAAGCAATATAGTCATATTCCGTGATACCGTCCAGTATTTCGTACTTAAGCTCATATACGTCGTGCTCGCCGAGGACAACCGTTTTTTTCGTAAGCCTGCTGTTCTCATCAGCGGCCCATACGAAAGGAGTCTCCGTATCAGCATCAACGATAAAGTCCTCCTGCAGCCACATCCCCGTCTTCTGTTCTTCCTGTCCTACATCCGGCTCAATATATACATGCTGCCCCAGCATCAGTCCGTCCGACGAGTCCAGATCAACATAAAAAGGATAGGAACTCGATGAAGTCATCGAATCGTCCCCCGACGAAAAGTAATCGCTGTCATCTGAAGATGTCTTGCTGTTTTTACTGTCCACGCTTCCCATGGTGCCGTGCCAGACCTGTGTCTCGTCCGCACGGGACCGTATAATTGCTCCTGTTCCCGGAACGATCTCATCCCGGTTAAGTTCATTTACGGTTCCTTTTACACGGTATTCGCCAGTACTCAGAATCGTGATAAAAGCGTCGTTGGAACTTCCGGAATCCGAGGTGAATGAGGACTCTTCCAGCGCATCTGATACCGATGACGCATCATCCGATGTCGACAGCTTGCTGGTGTCAATCTTCTGTATAATTCCATCAATATCACTCATTACGAGTGTATTTCCGGTAGCGTTCTCCAGCTTTATTATCTCAGCCTCTTTGCTCTTCTGGTCGTATTCATTCTTTTTCAGATTCAGCTCCGCCGTCTGAATATCGATCATAATATCCAGCTGCCTGTTCTCATTTTCCTTTTTCGTCTGTTCTGTCTGATACGTGGCAATCTGGTTCGCATAGTTCATCGCCTCATTCTGGAGCCGCTCCAGATCGAGCCTCGCTTCTGCAAGCTTATCCTCAATACTGCTCAGGTCATATTCAAAAAGAACCTGGCCTTTTTTTACCTCATCTCCAACCTGAACCTTGACTTCACTCACCTTACGGTCGGAATCCTTTTGTACGGATACAGTTTCCTGCGCTTCCACGACACCCGCAAATCGATTTTCCGCACCTGAGATTCTCCCCATAACAGTGCTCACGAGCGTCACATAAACTGTAGATTCACTCTTCTCGGCCGGAAAAAAGCTTCCTCCGTTATAATAATACCAGCCGGCTGCCCCTCCTGCACCGGCAAGCAGTACAATCAGGGCAGCGACAGCACCTTTTTTCATTATGTACCTCCCATCGCTTTTTCGCCCGCCTCAGGCGGCCTTACGGCTGCAGACATATCTGTACTGCAGCCCCCCACTGTTATTATAACAGGTAATTACAAATTATTAAAGTTTTCATCTTGATTTGCAATGCTTTTCACAAAGATTTCACCTTTTCAGCTGATACAGACTCCTTCCATTCAAAATGACAAGGCAAGAAACGATTTTTGGACACTAATTTTGACAAATATTCTTATGTCTGTTATAATGAACAGAACGATATTATGTACCATTATAGTCAATCCCATTGCAAAGCTGCGGCAAGTTTGTCAAAGTGCCGACACGCCGCATCAGAAAGGAACACCATCATGAAAGCCGCGAAATACATACTTCTTACATTCTTTTTTATATTAATGGTCCTTCCCGGCACAGCATGTTCAGATAAAAGCGACTCTGAAATCCGCAAAGCTGTCTCCGCGGAACTTGATCCTCTGAAAGGGCTCAGCCCTGATGAAGCCTACTCCTACCTCACCCAGGCCGGTCTGTTTGATGATCCTGACTGGTTCACCGGCACATCCGCAGCTGAGCAGGTAAAGGATGTTTTTTCCATGTTCTTTAAAGACTTCAACTTCGAATACAAATCTGCCGAAGTTTCTGAAAACGGTCAGTCCGCCAACGCATCCGTCGTCCTGAAAACGATCGATGCCGAATCACTCGCAAAGGACTTTGCATCCTCCGCCCTTCGCGAATCCGTTGAGCATACTGCATCCGGCAGCAGCACATCCATGAATGCGGAAGACCGCTTTCTTCTCCTGAATCATCTTCTGAAAACCAGGGAATATAAATTCATTGAATCCGATCGTACAATACCGCTGACGAAAAATGATGGCAAGTGGACTGTTAAGCACACGTCATCTCTTGAGAATCAGCTGGTCGGCGGACTTGTAACCTGTCTTTCCGATCCCTTCATTCTTACTCCGAGTGAAACTCTGGACATCACATTGAATACCGTGCGCAAAATGAGCACAGCTGATCTCAGCAATTATCTCGGGATTACCGAGCTGAAAAGTCAGGCGGATGATGCCATGCGCAAAATATACGATGCAACAGCCGAACAGGTTCATGATCATTTTGACTATGAAATCCTCGAAAGCAATGCAGACGGAAATACCGCCTCCGTGAATACCCGGATCACTTCTTTTGACAGTGACAGCATCATGGAAAACTATCATTCGCAGATGGATCAGTATCTTGCTACAGCCGATGCCGTGATTGACGGTGCCGATGTCCGGCTTAAATATTCAGAGGACCTTCTTCTCAAATGCATCACCGAGAACACCTCTGTCAAGGACACCGAAATCACCGTGGACATGACGAATGACGGTTTCAACTGGAAGATAACAAACCCCGAGGATATCGGAGAAGCACTGTTTGGTTCCATTCAGATAGAGGATGATTACAGCGAAGAATAATTAAAATGGAAACGGTTCCCGGAATCCGCTGAAAAGCGCCCCGGGAACCGTCTTTTTTCTGGTTGTTATATTTTTACTGTTCCTGTTCTTCTTCAGACGCAATCGTAAGATGAAGCTCCTGAAGCTGTTTTTCATCAACCCTTGACGGTGATTCCGTCATGAGGCAGGAAGCATCCTTTACCTTCGGGAATGCGATGACATCGCGGATCGAATCGACCTTTGCCATCAGCATCACAAGCCTGTCGAGTCCGTAGGCAAGCCCTGCGTGAGGCGGCACTCCATAACGGAACGCGTCAAGAAGGAACCCGAACTGCTCATGCGCCTGCTCTTTTGTAAAGCCCAGCTTTTCGAACATCTTCTCCTGGATGTCATCCTGATGGATACGCACCGAGCCTCCCCCGATTTCATTGCCGTTCAGTACAATGTCATAGGCCTTTGCCCTGACACGGCCCGGATCACTGTCGAGATATGGAATATCCTCTTCCATCAGCATGGTGAACGGATGATGCATCGCCTGATAGCGGTTCTCCTCGTCATTCCACTCAAGGAGCGGGAATTCCGTTACCCATACAAATCTGTACTCATTCTTGTCAAGCAGGTTCATCTGTTTCGCCAGCTCAAGGCGGAGCGCCCCAAGGACATCATATACAAGCTTTTTGCTGTCCGCAGCAAAGAGCAGAAGGTCTCCGTTTTCACCCTCCATTGCCCTGACAAGACTGTCCATCTCATCCTCGGTCATGAATTTTGCAAAGCTGGATTTTCTTGTGCCGTCCTCACCTATGGCAATGTAGGCAAGTCCTTTCGCGCCGTATCCTCTTACAAATTCCACCAGCTTGTCGATTTTTTTGCGAGGCATCCCGCCCTGTCCTTTTGCATTGATTCCGCGCACCGAGCCGCCGGAAGCAAGTGCATTAGTAAAGACGGCGAACCCGCAGTCTTTCACGATCTCACTGACATCCTGGAGCTCCATTCCAAAGCGCATGTCCGGTTTGTCCGAACCGAAGCGGTCCATCGCCTCCTGCCATGTAATTCTCTCAATCGGAAGCGGAACCTCTACCCCGAGAACCTCCCGGAAGAGGAACGCCAGATATCTTTCGTTAACATCGATGACATCGTCAACATCAACGAAAGACAGCTCCATATCGATCTGGGTAAATTCCGGCTGCCTGTCCGCGCGAAGGTCCTCATCGCGGAAGCACCTTGCGATCTGGATATAACGGTCATAGCCTGAGCACATCAGAAGCTGCTTATAAAGCTGCGGTGACTGCGGAAGTCCGTAAAAGCATCCCGGATGAATGCGGGACGGAACAAGATAATCCCTTGCGCCTTCAGGTGTACTTTTTCCGAGCATCGGTGTTTCGATCTCCAAAAAGCCTTCCTGCGCGAAGAACTGTCTGGTAAGCATGGCAACCCGGCTCCGGAGCATGATATTCTTCTGGATATCCGGTCTTCTCAGGTCAAGATAACGGTATTTGAGCCTGACCTCGTCGCGCGTCTTGCTGTCCTCCTTCACCTCAAACGGGGGAACATCCGACTCCGATAAAATCCGGAAGGATTTTACGCGCATTTCCAATGAGCCTGTAGCCAGGTTTTTGTTTACTTCACCACCGCGCGCTTCCACGGTTCCCGTAGCCGCGATGACAAATTCCGAGCGAAGGGAAGCTGCCTTGTCAAAATCCTCCGCGCTTACGCCCCTCTCATCATTCTCAAACAGCAGCTGCATAATGCCCGACCGGTCTCTCAGATCCACAAAAATCACGCCGCCGATATTTCTCACCTTCTGCACCCAGCCCATCAGAGTTGCGGTGCTGCCCTTCATCTGTTCTGTCACTTCCGCACAGCGACATGTCCTGTGCAGTCCCTTCATGCTTTCCGCCATGTTATCCTATCTCCTTTAATTCCTGTAGTATTCAACGATTTCCGTATAACCTTCCGCAGCCAGCTGATCCTTCTGGAATTTTTTATTTTTTTTCATAATCGAAATGTTTACGATCGTCCCGTTCTGCCTCTCCTCTGTCGCGCAGCGGATGATCTCTGCCATGCGGTCCGAAGGCATATTCTTTTCAATCAGATAAGCCTTCCTTCCATGCGCATCCGGTATTTTGTACCCTCTCTCCAGAAGAAGCATGACGATCCGCTCAAACCCGATGGAAAATCCGCATGCGCTGGTATTGCTCCCGGTAAACCTGCCGATCATTTCATCATAGCGCCCGCCGCCGCCGACGCTCCCGCCGAACTCGTCCATCGAAATCTCAAAAATCGGTCCTGTGTAGTAGGACATGCCTCTGACAAGTGTCGGATCAAAGCTCATCCTGAAATCCCCGGTTTTCACGTTTTCCACCGTATTGATGATCGTCTCCAGATCATCCGCAATTGCGGGATCGAGAACGCCCGAGAGCTTTTCCTTCAGATAACGCACACCCTCAATGTCGTCCGAAACCTCCCGGAACATGGAAAGATATTTTTCCACCGAATCCGCCGAAAAGCCTTCCTGTTTCAGCTCTTCTTCCACACCTTCAATTCCGATCTTGTCCATCTTGTCCAGAATAATAAAGACCGTATCGAAGCTTTCCTCCGGGAATCCGCTGTAAGAGGCCATGGCTTTCAGAATCCGCCTGTCGTTGATACGGATGGTGTAATTGTGAAAATCCAGCTTTCCGAGGAGAGTCGTCGTCGCCAGGACCAGCTCAATCTCCGCCAGATAGGTATTCTCACCAAGAATATCGATGTCGCACTGCATGAACTGGCGGAATCTTCCCCTCTGCGGCCGGTCCGCGCGCCATACATTTCCCATCTGAAGTGCTTTAAATGGGGCAGGCAGGCTGTTCGCGTTGTTCGAATAGTATCTGCTGAGGGGCACCGTCAGGTCATATCTGAGGCCGGAGTCCACCAGATCGGACTCTGTTTCCGCCTGATCCAGCTTCAGCTTTTCGCCCCTTTTCAGGATCTTGAAAATCAGCTTTTCGTTCTCGCCGCCCTGCTTGCTGCACAGGTTTTCGATGTGCTCTACGCAGGGAGTCTCGATTGATGCGAATCCGAAGGTCCCATAAGTTTCCCTCACCATATTAATCACATAATTGCGGATTTCCATCTCGGATGGCAGGATGTCCTTCATTCCTGTCACCGGTTTTTTCTTCAATGCCATTTTTCCTCCTTAAACCTCACAGGCTCCTCCTTTTGTTTTGAGGAGCAGTGTATCAAACGCCGGCGTCTTCCCGTTGATTCCGTACATCGGATTGTGCATTACTCGCAGGAAAGCCAGGAAAATCTCCATATCAAAGTCCTTGACTTCCTCGATCATCATCTCCATCGATGTCTCGCTGTCAAAAGCTTTTCGATAAGGCCTGTCGGAACGCAGAGCCGTGTACACGTCACAAACGCGGATCACGCGGGCTCCCTCAGGTATCTCCTTCCCGGAAAGATTATCCGGATATCCCGTCCCGTCGTAGTTCTCATGATGATGCAGTACAGCCTTCAGTACATAGTCGGAAAATCCTCTGGATTTCAGTTCCTCGTACCCCAGCATTGAGTGCATTCTCACATACCGCAGCTCCTCCACCATCAGCGAGTCCTCTTTCTGGCCGTTGATATATCCCTTCAGCTTCAGCTTGCCGATATCGTGAAGCATCCCTGCAAGCGCAATCTCATCGCAGTTTTTGTCAGGCAGGCCCAGTTCTCTTGCCACCGCATATGCCAGATTGCTCACAATCATGCCGTGCCGCAGTTCTGACTCTAAATTATATTTTAAAGCTGCGCTTCCCTGCAAAGAGAGAAAGTTGCCGGTTCTTCCAAAATTCTCAAGATAATCTTCCATCCGGTTCCTCCCCGCTTCCGGCTCCAAGGTTCCTTGAAATACCCTCTCTCTTCCGGTCGATCATTTCATCGATCCGGTCGATGTAGTTCCGGACATCTTTTACATTATCCGCTCTCTCAATCCTTTCGCTGCCTCTGACCACAAGCTTTGAAGCTCCTCCGGCCCCAAGCGCGATAACCGGTTCCTTTTCTTCCATAATCAGTATATTGTAAATCCCGGCTTTGTCAACCTTTGAATACCCGACATTCTCAAAATTCCCCTTCATATTCTTCTGCCGGTACAGATAATAGGGGCTCATTCCCATGCTGTAAGCCGCCTGCATCGTCATGTCCAGAATCTTCTGGTTGTTCTCGAAGGTCATTTCTTTGTACTGATCTTTAAAAATATTCAATCTGGCTGCCCGTTTCACGGCCAGCGAATGCACTGTCATACTGTCCGGGTTCAGGGCTCTTATCTCATCGAGCGTATGCCGTACCATCGCCTCATCTTCCCCGGGCAGTCCGATGATCAGATCCATGTTGATATCGTCAAATCCTGCTTCCCTGGCGGCATAAAACGCTTTCACCGTCTCTTGTGCAGTATGCTTTCTGCCGATCAGATCCAGCGTCTGCTGGTTCATGGTCTGGGGATTCACCGAGATCCGGGTAACCGGATATTCCCTGATCGCTTTCAGCTTTTCCGGTGTAATGCTGTCCGGCCTTCCGGCTTCGATCGTAAACTCCTTCGCCTGCTGTACCGGAAACTGCACCGTCAATTCATTCAAAAGTCTCCGCAGCTGGTCCGGAGACAGGGTTGTCGGTGTTCCTCCGCCGATATATACCGTATCAAGGTGACGGCCCAGGCCCCTCATAATTGCTGACACATCGCGGGTTTCCTTCACCAGGGCATCCAGATACTCATCCATCCGGTTTTTCCAGACGGCGATCGGGGATGAGCTGAAGGAACAGTAAAGGCATATGCTCGGGCAGAACGGAATTCCGATATAAAGGCTGTATCCGTTATCGCAGTCCATATCCCGCAGGATTTCCCTCTCCCTGTTCGCAATGGCGACTGCAAGAGCCGCCTTTTTACTGCTCACCAGATAGCGTGATCTCAGCTCCTCCGCGATCCCGGTATTCTTCCTGCCTTCCTCCAGCATCGCCATCGCGAGCTTCGCAGGCCGGATTCCCGTCAGATTGCCCCACGGCAGGGTTCTCCCCGACAGCTTTACCAGAATATGATACAGTTCATACTTAATGCTGTCCTTGGCCGCCTTGCGTTCGCGCAACAAAAGGGCATTCTTCCCTGCATCACGGGCATGCCCTTCTACTGTGCCGGCACAGATCACGCCGGCATCATCATTTGTCCGGTATGCGATTTTGTACATACCGTCCTCTTTCCATACACGAAAATCCATATCATGAACCACAGGGTCTGTATCACGATCCTGTGCCGGATTCCTGTGTTCCTCCTGCATATCCTCGTATGTGACTGTGAACACTGCCTCCGGATAAAACGCGCGGATCAATTCATAGATATCGTGTTCAAATTCTCTGTTTATAAAATGAATCCCGATCTTACACAAATGGGTTATACCTCAATTCATCCCCGATCGTCGTAGCCGACTCGTGGCCGGGGTAAACAACCGTGCTCTCCGGCAGATGGCTTGTCAGAAAACGCAGACTGGTTTTCAGTTCTGACATGCTTCCCCCCGCAAAGTCCGTCCTGCCTGCGGAGCCGCAGAAAAGTGTGTCTCCGCTGAAGAGAGTCTTCTGCTCCGCAAGATAATAGCAGCAGCCGCCTTTGGTATGTCCCGGTGTATGAAACACCTGGATCTGAAAGCCGGCACATTCAAAAATCTCGTTATCATCGAGATACCGGTCCGCCTCGAAGCTCACACTGGGTCCATAATGCGACGACATGTTCAGCGCCGGATCACGCAGCATCTCTGCCTCTTTTCTGAATGCCAGAACCGGGATATGATATTCGTCCCTGATCTCTTCAGCAGCCGAAATATGATCGAAATGTCCATGCGTCAGCAGGACTGCCTTCGGTACTCCCTCCATGCGGCGGACCATCTCCCGGATCACAGGCGCATTATCCGCAGGGTCAACAATGAACATCTCATCTGTTTCAGTGTTCTTTACAAAGTAAACGTTTGTACCAATCGGGCCAAGCACTGCCTGCCGAAGCATCATTCCATCACTCATACTCTTTTCTCCATGTTCCTGTCAGCCCGTGGTTCTCTCCACATCAATTACGCTGTCAACCTGACGTACTTTTTCAGCGAGGCTCTGAAGCTCTTCCTTGCTCTCTACATTAAACGAAACAGAGATGGTAGCTTTTTCGTGTTTACTGATCCTGCTGTTCAGGCTGCGGACATCAATCTTGCGCTCCGTAAAGATCTTCGAGAGATCAACGAGCAGCCCTGTCCTGTTATTGGCATAAATATGGAGCTCCGCTGTGTACTTTTCTTCAGTGCGCCTGTCTGCCTCCTGCCATTCCGCCTCAATCAGGCGCGATCTGTCAGATTCCGACATATTGATAATATTTACGCAGTCCGTGCGGTGAATGGTAATGCCTCTTCCCCTGGTTACATAACCGACAATCTCATCTCCCGGAATAGGGCTGCAGCATTTGCTGAAACGTACCGCAACATCGTGGATCCCTTTGACAATGATCCCGCCCCTGTTGCGAGTTTGGGTAGTTTTCGCCCTGCTGTTCTCCGCCGCCTCAAGCACCTGCTCGTCGGTGATGTTCTTCGCGTTTTCTTTCTGCCAGGCTTCAAAAAGCTTGTTGAAAACCTGTCCTTCTTTTAATCCGCCATGCCCGATCGCCGCGAGTACAGAGTCCCAGTCCCGGAAGCCGTACTTATTCAGCACCTGCTCCTGGTAGGACGGCTTCAGGTAAACGCCGATTTTATATCCCTTCGCTTTGGCATACTGGGAAAGCAGTTCCTTTCCCTTAAGTATGTTGTCTTCCTTCAGTTCCTTCTTGAACCACTGATTGATCTTGTTCTTTGCCTGTGTGCTGCGCACCACCTTCAGCCAGTCGCGGCTTGGTCCCTGGGAGTTCTGAGAGGTAATAATTTCCACCCTGTCGCCATTGTTGATCTGGTACTCGATCGGAACCAGCTTCCCGTTCACCCGGGCGCCGACCATCCGGTTTCCCACCGCGCTGTGAACACTGTAGGCAAAGTCAATCGTCGTGGAACCGCTGGGAAGAGTCTTAACATCCCCCTGCGGCGTAAAACAATAGACACTGTCCGCAAAAAGATCCAGGTCATTTTTCAGAAGGCTCATGAATTCCTTGTTGTCGGACATGTCCCTCTGCCATTCCAGAATCTGCCGCAGCCAGTTCAGTTTTTCTTCCTCGCTCCTGCCCACAGGAGCCTTGCCATCGGAGGACTCTTTATATTTCCAGTGTGCAGCGATACCATATTCCGCGGTTCTGTGCATCTCGAAGGTACGGATCTGGATCTCAAACGGCTGACCATTCGGGCCGATCAGGGTTGTATGCAGCGACTGGTACATGTTCGATTTCGGCATCGCGATATAATCCTTGAACCGCCCCGGTACCGGTTTGTACATTTCATGGATCACGCCCAGTGCGCCGTAACAGTCCTTGACCGAATCGACGATGATGCGGACTGCAAACAGATCATAAATCTGATCGATTGTTTTATTCTGATTCACCATCTTTTTATAGATGCTGAAAAAGTGCTTAACCCTGCCGTCCACGCGGGCTTTTATGCCGGCCTCTTCCACCTGGTGTTCCACTTCACGGACAATATTACCGACAAACTCTTCACGGACGCTCTTCCGAAGAGCGATTTTTTCTACCAGATCGTAGTAAATCTCCGGTTCGAGATACTTGAGCGCCAGGTCATCCAGCTCCACCTTGATTTTTGAAATACCAAGGCGCATCGCGATCGGCGCGTATATATCCATCGTCTCGCGGGCTTTTTCCCTCTGCTTTTCGGGCCGCATGTACTGCAGTGTACGCATGTTATGCAGCCTGTCCGCCAGTTTAATCAGAATCACGCGGATATCCTTGGCCATGGCCAGAAACATTTTACGGAGATTCTCTGCCTGAACCTCAAGCTTATCGGCATCGTACGAGAGCTGCCCCAGCTTGGTAACCCCGTCGACCAGCAGCGCAACTTCTTCTCCGAATTCCTGCTCGACCTGCTCATAGGTCATCCAGGTGTCCTCAACCGCATCGTGCAGAAGCCCTGCAACAATAGTCTCCTTATCGAGCTCCAGATCCGCCAGGATGATCGCAACACAGAGGGGATGTATGATATAGGGCTCCCCGGATTTTCTCTTCTGGTCTTTATGTGCCTCACGTGCGGTCTGGTACGCTTTTTCGACCATCGTAATATCTGCAGAGGGGTGATATTTTCTGATGCTTTTAATCAGCTCCCTGTACAGGTCATCAGGGCTCGTAAAATCATTCATCGCCTTCACTGAAGCATCCGCCCTGATCACGGATTCAAGCTTTTTTGCATCCAACTCCAAATTATTACTGTCTGCCTTCCTGCTGCTGATAATTTCCGCCACAGACTCACCACCTCTCTGCTGATAAAACGTTATCTGCCGTATCCTCACATTTTTATCTGTGTTTAAATGAACCCTGCTTATTTTCCTTCATATGTAATAGCAGCGTCCACATCGTATCCCTCCAATGCAGCGCGGCCGTTCAGACCGGCAAGTTCCATCAGGAATACACATTTCACCACTTCACCGCCAAGCTCCTCGATCATCTCAATCGCTGCCTTGACAGTTCCGCCCGTTGCAATCAGGTCATCAATTACAGCAACCTTCTGTCCGGGCTTAATGGCATCCTTGTGGATTTCGATCGTTGCCTGGCCGTATTCCAGGTCATAGCTCTTTGAAATCGTCTCGCACGGCAGCTTGCCTTTTTTGCGGACAGGGATGAACGGCTTATGCAGGTTATAAGCAATCGGCATTCCAAAGATAAATCCCCTGGATTCCGTTCCAACGATAACATCGACATCGATGTCCTTCAGAAAAGCCTGCATCGAATCGATCGCCAGCTTCAGGCCGTCAGCATCCTGAAGGATACTGGTAATATCCCTGAAAATAATACCCGGTTCCGGAAAATCCGGAATGCTTCTTACATATTCCTCAAGTTTTTTCATTTTCTTAGCCTCCCGTGAATAATCATGATACCCAGTATATCACTTTTTGTCATTGTTTACAACGAAATCTGTTATGATCACCTGAATGGATTCCGCCCCCCGGTAGCTGTTGATTTCGGGATAGTACGTCACTGCGAGCGGACTCCCTTCCTGTACAGCTTCCATAAAAGCCAGTGCATCTCCAAAATATACTGCGTCAATGGTAAAGCCATCCGGCTCCTCCAGTTTCATTTTCCCGAGTTTGACGTGAACTAATTTATCCTGTTATCTTACTTTTGGAACAAAAACC
>CAMOXX010000050.1 GCA_946629475.1 uncultured Blautia sp.
ACAAGTATACTCCAAATTGGCCGTTCTTTCAACGGCGCTTTGCTGTTCCCCGCCCGCACCGCTCCGATTAAAGTTGACACAGGCACCGACCTGTGCAATAATGAAGTCGGAGATTACCGGGCTTATGAAAAGGAGGACTGTATGAGACAGTACACCGAGGTCGATCTGAACACAGCCACCAGTACACAAAGCGAGGAAAACGGCAGCGAGGTTCAGCTTGCCACTGCATATATCATCTACATGATGGTCGGAAGCTTTTTCAAAAGCTGTCATGCGCAGAGCGAGCTTAGAATCAACAGTCTCTATGTGCACTATTCCGAAATGCGTATCAACAGCCAGCTCTCGGTGGAACGCAGGGTGGAATGGGATTTTTCAGAACGTTTTTCGGAATATCTCCCCGTTTTCAGCGAAAGCCGGTGCGAGGCTTCTGTCCATGAGGATGGCGACAAGCTTTGTATCGAGTTTAATACCGGCCTGGAAAGGCTGACTGCCATCATTGATACTGACGGGCAATATGAATTTTCGTTGGCTGAATAAATCAGCGCATATAAAAAAGAGACCTTATGGTCTCTTTTTTATATGCTCCCGCACGCGTCATTCCTCTTCTTTCGGCACTTCTGTCAGGACTCCTTTTTCCATCCGGTACACCCGGTCGGCATAGGCGGCTGCCTCCGTCTCGTGCGTAACGAGCAGAACAGCCTTTCCGCTGTCCGCGCACTCCCGGAGCAGACCCAGGACAATCCGGGTGTTCTCATCATCCAGGTCACTGGTGGGTTCATCCGCCAGAATAATCCCGGGATCGCGGATCAGAGCCCTGGCGATGGCCAGACGGCGCATTTCGCCTCCGGAAAGCTCCGACGGATAGACATTCTTCAGATCCAGAATGTCGACTTTTCGCAGGAGCTCCTCCGCCTGCTGTTCCCTCCCCGAAATTCCGTACATCTCACAGGGGAGCAGTACATTTTCCAGTACCGTCAGGCTCTTCAGCCCGGTCTGTCCCTGCGGAACGACTCCGATCGCCTCATTCCGGAATTTCGAACGCTCCATATCTTCCATCGCATAAAGATCGGTATCTCCCGCGAAAATCTTCCCCGATGTCGGGGCGAGCAATCCTGCAAACAGGTTCAGCAGGGTCCTCTTTCCGCTGCCGCTCCGGCCGATCACCTCGGTGAGCGTGCCGCTTTCCAGGGAAAGGTTCGTCTCATGAAGAGCGGTAAAAACGTTTGTCCCTTTTCCCTGCCTGAAATACTGCCGGGTCGCATTTTCTGCCCGAAGAATCATATCAAACATCCTCCCTCAAAATCATTCCGGTTTCGGCCTTTGTGATCCTGCGGGCCGATACAGCGCCGGTCAGCGCTCCGGCAGCGGCAGACAGCACTACGGAACCCGCCGCAAGCAGAAGAATAACAGGCATCGAAGGAAGCAGCATCGGAAGGTTCAGGGATCTCTGTATGGTTCCAAGAAACGGAAAGAGGATCAGCGCCGCAAAAAGGACGCCTGTGACAGCTCCTGCTATGCTTGTGATCCCTGATTCCGCGAGGAGAAGCCCCGACAGCATCTTCCGGGATGCCCCCATCACCCGCAGCACGGCAAACTCCTTCTTTCTCTCATTCACGATCATCGCAAAAGCCACGATCAATATGACGATCGAAAGAATCCAGATCATGATGGTCAGCAGTCCGATCACTCTGGATACGCTTGTAAGCCCTGAAGCGATATCCGAGACCATTGATTTTGCCTTTTCGGCTTCCACCCGGCGGATATGAATATTCAGATCTCCTGTCACCTGGTCAATGTCATAGCCGTCCTGCACCTTGATCATGACAGCAGAAACGGCATGTTCAAAGGGCACATCCGAAAAATAATCAAAGCCCATAAGCACAGAATTCTCCATCATCTGACGGATCGTATTCATATTGGCATAGACTGCATTGTCAAGGCCGGTCCCGGTTCTCTCGAGCTGCCCTGCCACATTGTACTCCTGGTTGTAAAAGGTCAGTATTCTGCTGGAAGGCACCTCGATATTGCACCCGACGATCAGGTCGCCGTCCCCCACCTCTCCGCGGTAGCTTTTGCTGATCCACGGCTTAATGGTAAAATCCGTCTCCGGGTCAAATCCGATGATCTGCACCGAAACGCTGCAGCATCCTGCCGAGGCCGAAGCCAGGTAGAATTGGGGCGTGGCAATCTCCACCCCCTCCGTATTCCGCGCTTTTTCCAGGGCAGAATCATTCATATAAAAATAGCCCGGTATTCCCTGAAGCAGGATGGATTCGATGCTTCCATGGCTCCTCGCCTCCTTCGGAACAATAATAATGTCTGCTCCGAGACGCGATTCGTAGCTGTCCAGCCCGTTCTGAAGGCTCATGACAATCAGGGAGCCGCCAAAAACGGACAAGGCCAGAAAAGCGGACAGCAGAATCAGTGCCGCCGTCCTTCCGGGCTTTCGCTTCAGGTTTTTTAATGCAAGTTTTCTGGTAAATTTCATCTGTATCTCACTTCCACGCATGGTCTTTCGAGTGGGCGTTCAGAGACGCTTTGCGTCCTGCCCTCCTCATGAACAGTACTATTTTTTCGCTGCTCTCCGATGCCATACAGCGGCGGCATTGCTCCGCACCAGCAGCCCTTCGATGTCGATTCCAGCCGGACAGATGTTCCTGCACGCGAGGGATTTTCCGCAGCCCTCGTAAATATGCCGGCGGTATTCCTCCTGGAATTCTCCTTTTCCTGTTTTTGAAAAGGTCAGGATCCGGGCCGAAGGAACCATGGCAGCCATCCCGAAAAAGCTGCTGTCCGGCATAAAGTTCGGACAGACTTCAAGACAGCATCCGCACTGGATACATCTGGAGGCTTCATGGGCAGGCAGATTTTTCTTTTCGGAAGGCTCTGCGTTCTGCTGCAGCCACGCTGACATATCCTTCAGGTTGCGGAACATTACGCTCCTGTCGACCATGAGATCCGCGACAACCGGAAATTTGCGCAGCGGCTCCAGGCGGACCGGCTGTTTCAGTTCTGACAGAAAGGCGTCGCAGGCAAGCATCGGCCTGCCGCAGATTACCATCGCGCACGCACCGCATTTTTTCTGAAGGCAGCTTTTTTCCCAGCGGATCTCTTCGGCAGGATTTCCGTCAACATCCCTTAGGTTTTCCTGACTGTTAATCCCGGTGAGGGCCATCGCCACAGTATCGGAGCTGCTCTCCGGCGTATATAAAAAGCTCTGCCAGTACGGGGCATCGTCCGTGCTTTTTCTCCTCAGGATATCAATGCGGACGGGTTCCGCCTTTTCTGAAGGCCCTGTTTCCCGACGGGATTTTCTTCGATTTAAAATGGTGCTTTTCGGTACTCTGCCCATAAACCGCTGTCTCCTGTCATCGCAGAGCGGGAATGTCTCTGAAACACACCTCGACTCTGCCCTCTTTGTATTCTGATACTGTTGTTCTGCAGTAGATATCATCATTTCTTTCAGGAAAGTCTGTCCTGCTGTGAGCGCCGCGGCTCTCCTTCCTCTCCAGGGCGGACAGCAGCATCGCTCTCCCAACCATCGCGCGCCTCCTCTCCGGATGCGTCTCCGCGGCAGAGCCCAGCTTTTCCAGGCGCTCCAGAGCATGCATCAGTGTATTCTCATCCCGGTAAATTCCAAGACCTTCCGCAAGAATCTCCGTGAGCTTCTTTTCAAAGACAGGCCGGACTCTGGTCCATGCATGCAGCTCATTCGGGCTGAAGCTGTTTTTTCCGTCCTGTTCTGATATCTGTTTTTCCCTCGCATCCGAAGCCTCATCATCCAAATACTTCAGGGCATCTTCGCATGCGATATGACCTCCGTAGACCGCCGCCAGCATGGAGTTTCCGCCCAGACGGTTCGCTCCGTGGTACTGGCAGGCGCATTCCCCGGCCGCCCACAAAAACGGCATGGAGGACCTGTGATGCTCATCCACCAGAATTCCGCCCATAAAAAAATGAATTCCCGGGCTGACCGGAACGGGATCCTCCGCGGGGTCCAGCTTCAGGTAATGGATAACTTCCTCCCGAAGATCCTTAAGCTTTCCTTCCCAGGTTTCCTTCTTCAGTCCCCGCATATCCAGATACACCTGATCCTCACACGCAGGGTCATGGACAGCCAGAAACATTTCTCTCGAAACCACATCCCTCGGCATCAGGTTTTTCAGCTCCGGATATTTTTCTTCCATAAAATACCAGTCCCCGGAGCCATCTTTTTTCTTGATGAACAGGCGTCCGCCCTCTCCTCTGGCCGCTTCGCTGACCAGAAGCCGTTTTCCGCAGATCGCTGCCGTAGTAGGATGGTACTGAAGCATTTCCAGATTGCCAAGCTGTACGCCCTGCTCAAAAAAGGCAGCTGTAAGATCTCCGGTGTTGGATGCCGATCCCGTTGTCATCCCCGAGAACAGCGCGTTCATTCCTCCTGTGCAGAGGATCAGCGGTCCCGTAAAGCGTACAAGCTCGCCGCTGCGGGTGTCTCTTGCCAGAAGCCCTTTCAGAATTCTCCTCTTTCCGGGATTATGGTTTTCGGCAGTGTACGGGATACTCCATGCTTCCGTACCGGAAGCATCCTGCTCCTCCGTCAGCGGCTCCAGAATCTCCATGGAGCTGTACCGGTGAATCAGGCCCGCAGCCTCATACTTCCTGACTTCATCAATGAGGGCATTCATCACGGCCTTCCCCGTGCTGCTGAAAGCATAGGCCGTCCTTCTCTTTTTCTGCCCTCCGAAAGGCCGAAGAAGCAGATCGTCCCCCTTCATCTGAAACGGGACTCCGAGGGACCACAGCCTCCGTATGATATCCGGGGCCGCATCCGTCAGCCCCTTTACCGCGTTTGGGTCCGCAAGAAAGACTCCGCCCTTCATCGTATCTTCATAATGAAAACAGGGAGCGTCATCCTCCCCCATCGTGTTCAGCGCGGCATTCATACCGCCCTCCGCCAGCACCGACTGGGCCCTCTCGGAAGGCTGTACGGAAAGAAGGACACACTCTGCGCCGTGTTCCGCACATGTCAGCGCCGCCGAAAGCCCGGCAAGTCCCGCTCCTGCGATCGTGATCATCCTTACAACCTCCACCTGAGATAATAGACGGCAAATCCTCCAGCCATAAACAGGAGCAGCACCGATACCACAAACAGAATATCAAATGCCCTCTCCCGAAGCCGCTTCACCCCGAAGGAGATCAGAAGAGGCTTTACATTGCTGATAATATGCACGGCCAGGCTGAGCACCAGAAGGATCTGCAGCGCAAGCCGGAAGCTGTTAAACGGAAGCAGTCTTGTCTGCCCATCTACCGCCGTCGTAAACGAGGACATGTGAAAGAACATAAAAACCATCACGGAGAGACCGCTGATCCTTCTGGCCCAGAACAGCCGGTTTTCTTTAAAATAAGCCGTGCCGGTTTTTCTCTGTACCTTCAGAGAATCCATCGTATACTTCACGCCGATAATCACATGAACCAGAATCAGTGCAGCCATGATTCTGGCAATTCTCTTATGGCCTGTGCCTCCTGCTCCGAGCATCTGGAACGCGCCAAGCACGCCATGTACGGCAAAAAGCAGCATGATCAGGGCGGTGACAACCGCGTTCAGTTTTCGCAGGCTGAACCTTCCGGGTTTTCTCTTCATGATCCGATCTCCAAAAAGCTGACGTCGGGGTTGCTGTGTACGGTCTCCAGATGGCAGGCATCCGCCATCTCCTTTGAAAACACCATTACATCAAACGTCCCCCACTGGGCTTTTGACGCAGCGATCAGCGCGTTTTCCGGCTTCATCGTCATCTGATTCTCGGCAAGCCTCGCCTGATACCTTTCTGCCATCTGCTGCCCGTTTACATCTCCTTCCGCGGTAATGCAGGTAAGGTCTTCAAATATCACCCCTACCGGCTCCTCCATGAAAAAGCTTGTCCACTCATCGAGGGTATCCTCATGAAGAGAACGGTTGAGCAGGACAATGTACTCTCCGGACGGCTGATCAGGTATTTCCAGTGTCGCTCCGGATACCGCATCGGGGGCATCGCTGAACCAGATGGCCTTAAGGCGCCCCGCGTAAAAAATCGCAGGAATTCCAAGAAAAATAAAGAGGGAAGAAAGAATGATTCCGAAATGAACAATCCGCCGCATCTTCCTTCCCCCCTTCTTCAAAAAAGATTATTTTCCCTGCGCCTGGTCAAGCGCGTTGTTTACCGCTTCCTGGAACTCCTTGTAGGATATGGAAGCACCGGTGATGCAGTCTACATCCGCCAGGTTGCCGACCTCGACAAGCCTCTCCGCGTATTTGCTGCTGGCCTGAACTGCCCTCTGAGCCTTGTTGTAGAAATCCTGGTTCGCGATCTCACCGTCCTGTTTTCCGTATTCACTGTCCTTCAGTTTTCCATCGGGTTCATAGGTAGTAAATTCCGCATCCGTGATTTTACCGCCGGAGAGTGTCAGGGAGACAACGCCGTAGCCGGCGCCGCTTCCATCTTCCTCTTCTCCCTCAAAGACACTGCTCTTTCCTTCGTATGTTCCGTCTTTATAATCCGCTTTTCCGCCGCACCCGGCAAACCCGGCAGCGAGGATAAAAGCAGAAAGAATTAATGCTGTACGTCTCATTTTCCCACCATCTGTATCTGTGCTGAACAGTACTCCTGTCTTATCTGTTTTGTACCTTTCAGTTCCGGCCGAACATTTTGTTGATCTCATCGCTCTTGATGCGTCCATGCTCCAGGGTGATGGTCCGCTGGGCGACCTCGGCCACCTCCGGGTCATGTGTTACGACGATCAGGGTTGTGTGCTCTTCGTGGAGCTGCCGGAAAAGATCAAGCACGATATTCTCGTTCGCCTCATCCAGGTTTCCGGTCGGCTCATCCGCCAGAATAATCTCCGGATGGTTGATCAGAGCCCTGGCGATGCAGACTCTCTGCTGCTCGCCGCCCGAAAGCTGGCTCGGCAGATGCTTTGCACGGTCCGCAAGTCCGACACGTGCCAGTGCTTCCAGCGCTTCCTTCTCGTCCGGAAGGCTGTGGTAGTACTGCGCGACCATGACGTTTTCGACCGCGGTCAGGTAGTTGACCAGATGGAACTGCTGGAAAATCAGGCCGATCTTGTCCCGCCGGATCGCTGTCAGGTTCTTTGCGCTTTCCTTTGCGATATCCACACCGTCCAGGAGCACTTCGCCCATGGTCGGCTTGTCCATGCACCCGATGATGTTCATCATCGTGCTCTTGCCGGAGCCGGAGGGACCCATGATGGCTGTCCATTCCCCATTTTCCACGGAAAGGTTTATATTGTCAAGCGCTTTCAGATCCCCGTATATTTTTGAAATTCCTCTTAATTCCAATAAACTCATCGTATTATTCTCCTTTCAGCACCAGTGCCGGATCGACGGTGGTGGCATTTTTCACCGGGAACAGGCACGCAAGTCCTGTAATCAGGATGGATACCAGAATTGTTACCGGCAGAAGCAGCGGCTGATATCGGATCGAGCTTGCAAAGACACGCACGCTCACAAACTGGGCGAACACAAATCCGAGTACAGAACCCAGAATGCCGCCGACACCTCCCAGGAGAAGTCCTTCCCCCATAAACTCCTTCATGATGCTGGCATCCGATGCACCGAGCGCTTTCCGGAGGCCGATTTCCTTCCGCCGCTCAGCAACAACAGCTGTCATCGTGGTTGCCACGCAGATCATTGTCAGCACCAGGACGACCGCAGTTACCAGGAAAACCAGCGCCTGCAGCTTGCCGAGGACCGTGCTCTCGGACTGCGTTACACGCTTGACAAGGCGGGGTGTGATGCCCTCCGCTTCACTCTCGATTGTCTTCACATATCTGTCCAGCTCTTCCGCTGTCGCGGATACGGACAGCTCGACAACATCAAGCTCCCCTTCGCCGACCAGAGTTTCGAGATCCGCCATCGACATGTAGATGTAATCTTCCTCCTTGCCGCCGGTCTCAACGATTCCCGTGACGCGGATATCTACGCCGAAGTTCAGCTGGTCCTCACTGTCCTCCTCGGTCGGTCCCATGACATTGACCAGATCGCCCGCGTGCAGGTTCAGGGACTCTGCGATATTCTGGCCGACCAGCATTTCTTCATCCTTTTCCGGCCACTCCCCGTCGATCATCCAGTATGGACTCGTGGTCTGTACCTGGCTCAGATCGGTTCCGGCCGCCACGACAGGCTGCTCGTGAATACGGACCGTCTCGTACCGGTAAGGTGCTACACCTACCAGCTTTCCCTGTTCAATTTTGTCAATTCCGGTCTGAACGGTATCCATATCAAACACCGCATCATTGGACGAAGCCATGAAAATCATGTTCGCCCCGTAGTTCCGGAACTCTGCTCCCATCTGACGGGGCACATCAATGTAGATTGTTACCAGGCCGGAAAGGATCGTTGCCCCCACCGCAATCGCAAGCAGCGCGACCAGCATTCTGCTCCGCCGGCGCACCAGAGACGCGGTGATCATTTTGAAAAACATTTTTCTCTTAGACATAATCTCTTTTACCCCCGTGACCGTTCCTTATCTTCCATGCAGTACTTCCGCCGGATCAAGACGCAGCAGCATCCTGATTGCGGGAATGCTCCCCGCCAGGGTTACCGCCAGCATAAGGATCGCCACAATGGGAATGACGAAAGGCTTCATCTCAATCGAGGAACTGAATACGGTGTGTCCGATAATCTGGGCAAAGCCGAATCCCAGGAAATATCCGGCGACCGCGCCGACAAGGCCCGTCAGCAGGATCTCCGTCAGGAACAGCCCTGAGATTGCCCCGTCCCGGGCTCCTACCGCCTTGAACAGGCCGATCTCATTCGACCTTTCCATCACCGAGGCGGTCACCAGGTTCGTGATGCCGAGCGCCGATCCGATCAGCGACAGAATCGTAATCAGAACCATCAGCAGCTCAGTCTTATCCATGATCGCGCCTTCTGACTCCGCCACCTGACGCACAGGTGCCGCCACGGAATCCGTGATTGCCTCCTGAATCTGGTAGCAGATGGAGCTCACATAAGCGGTGCAGTACCATAACTCGTACTGGGCGATCGTCAGGCTTCCCGGATCCTTGGCTGCCTTTTCGGCAAGTTCATTGTCCGGTGTAGTGAGGGCGCTGACCTCGATACTGGAAATATAGCCGTCCTTGCCGGACAGTTCCTGAACCAGGTCCAGCGGCGCAAAAATCTGTTCATCCTCATCTCCGCCGGAGTCGAAAATTCCCTGAACCTTGAGCTCTGTCTCACCCTCTGCGCCTTTCACATGGATCGTATCCCCTACAGAGATTCCTTCTCTCTTCGCGAGAACCGCCCCGACCATGGCAGCGCGCTCATCTTCCTCCAGTGCCTGCTCATCGATCCAGCTTCCGTTGTCCACATCCCACCAGGATCGGAGTGAATTCACACCTGCATCGAGGCTCTCTCCTGTGGGAAGGTCCAGATGATGATTGAACCATGTACCGACCAGCCTGGTTTCACTTCCGCCGTCGGTCGTCACATTCGTGTCGATAAACGGGGCAAAGTCCACAATATTGAATGCCCAGAATATTGTTTTGATATTGCCGATCTCCGACTCCAGAAGATAGGAGCCGGTATCATCGCTGCTGCCTTCCACCTCATACAGATCACTCATGACCGAAGCGGACTTCGGCAGAACCGTAATGTTCGCACCGTAGGTCTTCAGCTCCTGATTGACCTTGTCACCGACATCCAGCATGACATTGATCATGGCGGTTGCCAGCGATGTTCCCAGCATGATGGTCAGGGCAATAATCAGCATTTTCTTCCATTGACGGGCAAAAGCGCCCCGGATCATTCTCAAAAACATGCTCTTTCCCCTTTACTTGAACTCGTCCTGATGCTCAACGAGGGTGGAGGTCGGCACCTGGATATAGCCGTCGCCAACCTTATAGTCAATTACAATCGGGTTGCACCCGCCCTTAAAGCCGATGGTATTGATGTTCATGACAACATCGCACAGCTTGCAGACGATCTGCCCGTTTCGCTCAAAATATCCGGTTTCACCGCAGATATCGCAGGCATCCAGGCCGACACCGTAGGATGAGGAGTTCGGTTTTTTGATGACAATAAATCGGACTTCGATATTGTCCGGTGTTGTGTAGGCAAAACGGTGCAGATGCCCGTCCTCCACCTGTTCCAGCGGAACCAGGACTGTATCATCCTTCAGAATGCTCTCCTCAATCGGAGAAAGCTCCACCGGCCGGTTTGCATAAGCCTTGATCGGCTTGATCACCAGAATCGACAGCACGGAGCAGAGAATAGCGGTCGTTCCGAACCTGCGGATGCTGCGCCATTTTGCGCGGATCTTTCGGTGCTGTGCAGGATTGCTGTACGGCTCGCTGACATGAAAGCTTTTGATCCACATAATGACCGGAAGCACTGCTGCCGCAATCAATACGCCGATGATATAAATGTCGTCATGGTTGGACGTCCATTTAACAAAAGCAAACACGTTGCTGCCGGAGAGTATTCTCCGGGTATAAAGGACCGTTATGATTTTTCCGGCCTGCTGAATGCCGTTCACAGCTGCAGCCGCAAAAAAGACTCCGGAGAGAATCCCCCTCGGAGAACGCCGTCCCACACGGTATACCGCAATCCCGGCGATTATGCTGATCAGCACGCCGAACACCAGCCCGACAAACCGGGTGAAAAAGGCGGATGAAAAGGTTCCAGCGCCGCCCAGCGAAAAGTTGAACGGATACGCGTAGATATCCGGAAGAGCATAAAACAGGAGCGTAAACAGGTAGATGCCTGCAAGAATGCAGGTGATTTTCCCGGGCACTGTCTTTTCATTTCCGGAAATAATATTAAAAATCACCATCAGGATCAGGGCACACAGTGAAACCGAAAAAATCCGGACATTCCAGGTGCCGGTGTGAACCAGACTGGTCGTATTTTTCAAATAGGACATGACTCCGGCTCCAATCAGGCCGCAGATACCGAAGCAGTAAAGACATATTTTGCCGAACCTTCCATATTTTACAAAAACCCAGGCGCACAGCAGTCCGGCGATTATCGCTGCAGCGACCAGGCCCTCTGTTCCAAGAACCAGATAATTTAACATAATACGTCCTCCGTCAGCAGCAGGTCCTTCGCCTGCTCTGAACAGTTGTTAGCATCTAACATACTAAGCCCGTGAAAAGGCAACACTGCAAAAGCAGCGCTGCCTTTCTTTAGTCTTCTGGTTTTTTATTTCTTACCACTCCTGCGGAGCATACTCCCAACCTTCATAGGTTACAGAAAGGTTTCCGTCAGCGAATACGTCCTCAAGAAGTCCTCCTGGGCCTGTCTCAGCATCGCTGTGGATCAGATATCCGTTCTCAGCCGGTGAATGGAAGGTAAAGGTAACGGTATAGGTGTCAGCGTTCGGCAGAGAGATGTTTGCGCCGTAGTGCGGGCCGTCGGATGCGCTCATAACCATGAATGTACCATGAGCTTCGTTTCCTTCTTCTGTTCCGACTACATCATAGTCTACGGTCAGATACGGAACCCAGTCGCCAAGGCCATATCCAAGGTCATTCTCCATCGCGGATACATCGCACTCAAGATGCATGTCATAGTTTTCTGTATCTTCCTGGCCCGGAGCCATGGGAACCGGCTGGAAATAAACTGCAGAAACATTCATGAATCCAACTTCTTCGTCCTCAAAGATCGGGATCTCCTCGAATCCGGCCTCTGCGAATGCAGAGCTTGCGGATGCAACTGTGATGACAGATGCCAGTAACATTGCGATAGCTTTTTTCATCTTGTTTCTCCTTTTCTTTAAAAAATTTTATTTGATCCATGAATAATCCATGGTTTCAAATCATACTCCTTGAACATCCTCAGAAGAATCTTCTTTACTTCTGCTCTGCTCTCTCCTTCTCAAGACGGATCTGCTTGTTCCTTTTCAGCACAACCACAAATGTGACAACCGTGATCACCAGCAGAATCATCTGCGGGATGAAAGTTCCGAGATACGGATAGAATCCAAGGGTGTTGCAGATTTCCGCTGCTGTTCCGCCGGTTCCGGACGCTGCATCCGGGATCCACAGGAGCCATGAAGGCTTGGTCAGCATAAACTCGAAATCGTCAAACACGCCGCCTTCCATGAGTTCCTTGATACCGGAGCCCAGGAAGCAGATTGTCATGAGTGCCATCAGAATACTGGTTGCAAGGAAGAACGGCTTGATCGGAAGCTTGATGGACAGGAACCTGATCAGCAGGAATACAACCACCAGGGCTGCACAGCCTGCTCCGAATCCGGCCCAAACCATGTTTGCGTGTCCCTCTCCCAGCATCGGCTGATAGAACAGGATAACCTCGGCTCCTTCACGGAAAACCGCAAGCCACGCCGTAAACCCGAGTGCGAACATGTTGCCTCTTGCTGCCGAGTCCTGAACCTTCCCCTGAATATATCCCTCCCAGGCCGCAGCCTCGGATTTTGATACCATCCAGTTGGAAACATAGAAGAGAACCACAACAGCGATCAGCGCCGCAAAACCTTCGATGATTTCCTGCGTCATTGTGGTTTCCGGGTTGATGGATTTCAGCCATGCCAGGATTCCCGCCATGATAAAGCTGCACACAATACCGAGCACGGAACCGATGTAAACCGGAACCACTCCTTTTTTATTGCCGGACTTGATCAGGTAGGCGATGATCGCGCCTACTACAAGAATCGCTTCCAGGCCTTCTCTCAGAATAATTCCAAAAGCTCCCGCGAATGTCGCCGCTGCGCTTCCCGCGGAGATCGATGTCGTTCCGGCTGCCGCATCCGCCTTGTCACCGGCTGCTTCCGCCGACGCCTCAGTTGACGCTATAGAGCCTTCCGGACTCAGGACAAGCGCATCTTCATGGAGCATATCCGAAAGCTTCTGGGCTTCCTCACGCACCTGCTCAACGCCGAGATCCTTTTTCACAGCCTTACGCAGGGTAGTAAACTGAAGCTCGACCGCGCTGACTCTCGAGCCGGAAATGTAGGTCATAACATTCCGCTCAAATCCGGTCGTCTCATAGTATCCCCAGTAGGTTGCCTTTGCGAAATCATAAGCGTTGTCCATGTCCCCGGCTTCGTACAGGTCGGCTGCATGGAACGCGACTCCTTCAATTGCGTCGGCCGTGTCGTTCCAGTTCCAGGTATTAAAGCCCTTCGCGGCAAGATATTCTTCCCACGTAAGATAATACTCTCCGGAACCGCCTCCGCTGCCGATATTCGCGAGCGCCCCCTCCGGGCTCAGTACAAGCGCATCCTCGTGGAGCATGTCGGAGAGCTTCTGCGCCTCCTCACGAACCTGGTCAACGCCAAGATCCTTCTTCACCGCTTTCCGGAGCGTCGTGAACTGAAGCTCGACCGCGCTGACTCTCGAGCCGGAAATGTAGGTCATAACATTCCGCTCAAATCCGGTCGTCTCGTAATATCCCCAGTAGGTGGCTTTTGCGTAATCGTAGGCGTTGTCCATGTCCCCGGCCTCGTACAGGTCAGCCGCATGGAACGCAACCCGCTCGATCGCATCAGCCGCATCGTTCCAGTTCCACTCGGAGATGCCGTGGCCTGCCACGTATTCTTCCCAGGTCAGGAAGAAATCGCCGTCCCCAGTCTGTACCTCTGTTTCCGCACTCTCATCGGAGACCGACGCACTGTTCCTCCGTGCATTCTCAATGACGGTACCGACGGCCGGCGCAAGGAGGAGCACCACCATCGCCACCACCAGAATCATCGGAATATAGTTGATTAGATTTTTACTTTTTGAAGCTGTCATGTCACTTGTTTCCCCGGTTCTGTCTGAAACAGTCCAGAATCGTTTCCTTTCCGTTTGTGAATTGAATCTAACTTGACATCCGAAAAAACAGGGACATCGTCCCCGTCAAATGTGAGTTCGAATATTCAAACTTTAAATTACGTGTGAGATTATATCACACTAACTTTAGGCGTGTCAATACTTGAGAAGAAAAAAATTAGATATATGCAACACATATGCCGGGAGATATCCCGGACTCTTTTCGAGTTTGCAGCTCGAAGCAGCAAGAGGGACGGCTCTCGATATCACATCTGAGAACCGTCCCTCTCTTCATTTTTCAGCGTATCATGATTGGCGTTGTAATCATTTTACCTTAACTCTCTTCACCGGGCTCCAGGGTAAGCGATTAATCCGGGGGTGAAGTGACAGTTGAAGCAGTTTGGTTTAAAATGGTCTACAACAAATTGAATATGC
>CAMOXX010000051.1 GCA_946629475.1 uncultured Blautia sp.
TCCGTCCGAGATGCTGTACAGGAAAGGCATTGCGATGATTGTGAGGAATGCCGGTCCTGACATCGGTTCCGTTTTCTCTTAAATGAAAGATTTTCTCCAGATTCATAATCAGTTCCCCTTATTTTTAACTTCCTGCAGCTTCATGGCGCGGACCTTCAGCGGAAGGCCGAACAGTGTGATGAAGCCGGAGGCATCATGGTGATCATACATGTCGCCGGTGGTAAAGGAAGCCAGAGATTCATTGTAGAGGCTGTACGGAGAAGTCGTTCCGGCTTTGATGATGTTGCCTTTGTAAAGGCGGAATTTAACTTCGCCCGTCACATATTTCTGCGTGGATTCCACAAACGCCTGGAGTGCTTCGCGGAGCGGTGTGAACCATTTTCCCTCGTAGACGACCTGGGCGAACTGGGAGCCGAGTTTTTTCTTGGTTTCCATTGTGTCGCGGTCCAGGATCAGCTCCTCCAGCTGATCGTGGGCTTCCATCAGGATGGTTCCTCCGGGGGTCTCATAAATCCCGCGGGATTTCATGCCGACGACGCGGTTTTCCACGATATCGACAATTCCGATTCCGTTCTCGCCGCCAAGGCGGTTGAGCTCAGTGATGATCTCGGAAACCTTCATGGCTTTGCCGTTCAGTGTTTTGGGAACACCTGCCTCGAATGTCATGGTGACATCCGTACAGCGGTCCGGTGCCTTTTCCGGCGTTACGCTGAGAACCAGCATATCGTCGAAGTTCGGTGCCTGTGAAGGATCCTCCAGCTCAAGCCCTTCGTGGCTGATGTGCCACAGGTTGCGGTCGCGGCTGTAGCTGTGGCTGGTATCGAACGGAAGATGGATTCCGTGAGCTTTACAGAAAGCGATCTCATCGTCGCGGGACTGCATGGTCCATACATCGGTCATACGCCAGGGGGCGATGATTTTGATGTCCGGCGCAAGGGCGCGGATGCTGAGCTCGAAGCGGATCTGGTCATTGCCTTTGCCTGTGGCTCCATGGCAGATGGCGACCGCGTTTTCCTTGCGGGCGATTTCTACCAGACGGCGGGCAATAGCAGGCCTTGCCATGGAGGTTCCGAGCAGATATTTGTGCTCATAAACTGCTCCGGCCTGTACACACGGCATGATAAATTCGTCACAGAATTCGTCCACGATATCTTCAATATACAGTTTGGCGGCTCCCGAAAGACGTGCCCTTTCTTCCAGACCGTCCAGTTCATTGCCCTGCCCGCAGTTCACGCAGCAGCAGACAACATCATAGCCGAAGGTTTCCTTGAGCCAGGGGATGAGTGCTGTGGTATCAAGGCCGCCCGAGTAGGCGAGTACGACTTTTTCCTTCATATGATTCCTCCTGATGAAATGATTGTGTATCTGTTCAGTACCTTCACAGATACGCGCATAACCATCCGGATTGCTTCCGGCGATGGTTTTCTGCAAAACGTCCGGTGCCGGGAAATGCATAAATAATGAATAAATATACACGTATTGCATATACCCCGGAGCATCGGCGATTTTTAACATAGGTAATATACAACACTTTTATTTAAGTTGCAACACTTATTTAAAAAATCCAAAAAGTGATTGCATATTATGCAAAGCAGATGTATAATCAATAGACCGCACCCGGAGAACAGACTGCTCAAAAGGGAGGCGGAAGATGATCTGAAAGGAGCCTGGACAGGATATGATCAGGGCAGGAATCATTGGCGCGACCGGATATGCCGGAAATGAGATCGTGCGCCTGCTTCTCGGACACCCGGAAGCGGAAATAGTATGGTATGGCTCGAGAAGCTATATTGATAAAAGATATGCCGATGTATACAGAAACTTTTTTACACTTGTGGAGGATCCATGCCTCGATGACAACATGGAAAAGCTGGCGGAGCAGGCGGATGTCATTTTTACCGCGACACCGCAGGGCCTCTGCGCTTCACTGATCAATGAGAAGATTCTTTCCGGGACAAAGGTGATTGACCTCAGCGCCGACTTTCGGATCAAGGATGCGGACCGCTATGAGGAGTGGTACGGTATAAAACATCAGGCGCGGGAATTCCTTCCGGAAGCGGTGTACGGCCTCTGTGAGATCAACCGCAGCAGCATCAGGGACGCGCGTCTCATAGCGAACCCGGGATGCTATCCGACCTGTTCGGTTCTTTCAATCTACCCGCTTGTGAAAGAGGGGATGATCGACCCGGATACCATCATTATCGACGCAAAATCGGGGACATCCGGAGCAGGGAGAGGCGCAAAGGTGGACAACCTGTTCTGCGAGGTGAACGAAAACATCAAGGCCTACGGCGTGGCAGTCCACAGGCACACTCCTGAGATCGAGGATCAGCTCGGATATGCCTGCGGGAAGGAGATCCGGCTCAGCTTTACGCCGCACCTGGTACCGATGAACCGGGGAATTCTGGTCACAGCCTACGCGTCGCTCGCACGGGATGTGTCTGACGAAGAAATCAGGGCTGCGTACGAGCATTATTATAAGAAGGAAAGATTTGTCCGTGTACTGGATCCGGATGTCTGCCCGCAGACACGCTTTGTCGAGTGCAGCAATTATGTGGATGTGAATTTCAAGACAGACCGCCGGACCGGCCGCGTGATCATGATGGGGGCGATGGACAATCTGGTAAAAGGCGCGGCAGGACAGGCAGTCCAGAACATGAACCTGATGTTCGGCCTTCCGGAGGAGACGGGGCTTCTGGCTGTTCCGGCCATGCCCTGAACCGCTGCCGATTTTTAAAGGAGCAGAATGACTATGATAAAAGCTATTTCCGGCGGGGTGACCGCCGCGCAGGGTTTCCGCGCTTCGGCAGCGGAGGCCGGGATCAAGTATCAGGGCCGGATGGACATGGCAATGCTTTTTGCGGATGTTCCGTGCCGGGCAGCAGGAACTTTTACGACCAATGTTGTGAAAGCGGCGCCTGTCCTCTGGGACAGACAGATTGTGTGTGAAAAAGGCACCGCCCAGGCGGTTGTCATGAACAGCGGAATCGCGAATGCCTGTACCGGAGAAGAGGGAATGGAGTACTGCCGCAGGACCGCGCAGGCCGCAGGAGAAGTGCTCGGCATTCCCGCAGAGAACGTACTGGTGGCCTCAACAGGGGTGATCGGTATGCAGCTCCCCATCGACCGGATTGTCGCCGGGACAAAGGCGCTTGCGTCTAAGCTTGACAGCAGCGAGAGTGCCGGAAACGAGGCAGCCCGGGCGATCATGACAACAGATACGGTTCCGAAGGAGATGGCCGTCCAGGTAACGATCGGCGGCAAAACCGTCACAGTAGGCGGCATGTGCAAGGGCTCCGGGATGATCCATCCCAATATGTGCACCATGCTGAGCTTCCTGACGACGGATGTGTGCATCTCGCAGGAGCTTCTTCTTCATGCCCTCCGTGAGGATGTGAAGGATACCTACAACATGGTCTCCGTGGACGGGGACACTTCGACGAACGATACCGTACTCCTGCTTTCTTCCGGTCTTGCGGGAAACCCGGAGATTACGGAGATGAATGAGGATTATGAGCAATTTGCCGCTGCCCTCCGCGAGGTCAACACCTGTCTTGCGAAGAAGATCGCGGGGGACGGGGAAGGCGCAACTGCTCTGTTTGAGGTTCAGGTGATCGGAGCGGCGTCGAAAGAGGATGCCGTAAAGCTTTCCAAGTCGGTGGTGGGATCTTCCCTCACAAAGGCTGCCATATACGGACATGACGCCAACTGCGGCCGGGTGCTGTGCGCACTGGGATATGCCGGCGTTCCCTTTGATCCCGAAAAGGTGGATCTGACGTTTACAAGCGGCGCCGGCACCATTAAAGTGATTGAAAACGGTGTGTTTACCGACTTCAGCGAAGAGCAGGCAACGGAGATCCTTTCGGACAGCCATGTAACTGCCATCGCGGACATGAAGATGGGAGAATGCTCGGCGACAGCATGGGGATGTGACCTGACTCACGAGTATGTATCGATCAATGCGGACTACCGGTCGTAAATACGGGGATGCGGCCCGCGGAATGGAGTTTTTATGGTTAAACAGGAATATCTTGAAAAGGCAGAGGTGCTGATTGAAGCCCTGCCCTATATACAGCGGTTCAACCGGAAAATTGTAGTGATCAAGTACGGCGGCAGTGCCATGCTGGACCAGGAGCTGAAGAAAAATGTCATCAAGGACGCGGTTCTTTTAAAACTGGTCGGATTTAAGCCGATTATTGTACACGGTGGTGGAAAGGAAATCAGCCGCTGGGTCAGCCGCGTCGGCATGGAGGCAAGGTTTGTGAACGGGCTCCGTGTGACGGATGCTCCGACCATGGAGATTGCCGAGATGGTACTGGCCAAGGTGAACCAGGAGCTTGTCACAATGGTGCAGTCACTCGGCGTTAAGGCGGTCGGCGTGAGCGGAAAGGACGGCGGTCTTCTGAACGTGGAAAAGAAGCTTCCATCCGGAGAGGACATCGGTTTTGTCGGGAACATCAAAAAAGTGAATCCCCAGATTCTCTACGATCTGCTGGAAAAGGATTTTCTGCCGGTTGTCTTTCCGGTCGGCTATGATGACTCCTTCCAGACCTACAACATCAATGCGGATGATGCCGCCTGCGCGATTGCCGAGGCAGTCCATGCCGAAAAGCTTGCGTTCCTGTCGGATATCGAGGGCGTTTATAAGGATCAGAACGACCCGCAGTCACTGATTTCCGAGCTCCGGGTGAATGAGGCGGAAGCCCTGATCCGGGAAGGCTTTGTCGGCGGGGGGATGATTCCAAAGCTTCAGAACTGCATCGACGCAATAGAGAACGGCGTCAACCGGGTACATATCCTGGACGGAAGGATTCCCCACAGCCTGCTGCTGGAGATCTTTACAAACAAAGGAATCGGAACCGCGATCCTGCGGGATGACGCGGATAAATTTTCACAGTGAACCTTAATAACAGGGCTACAGGAGACAAATCAACATGAATATGCATGATCAGATAGAAGAAGCGGAAGTCAGTATCCTTCATACCTATAACCGGTTTCCGGTCGTCTTTGAACGGGGAGAGGGAGTTTACCTCTATGATACCGAGGGAAAGAGATATCTTGATTTTGCTGCCGGTATTGCCGTGAACGCTCTTGGATACCACTATCCGGGGTATGATGAGGCGCTGAAGGCGCAGATCGACAAGATGCTGCATACCTCCAATCTGTACTATAACATTCCAATTGTTGATGCCGGAAACAAGCTGGTTCTGGCAAGCCGGATGAACAAGGTGTTTTTTACCAACAGCGGTACAGAGGCGGTGGAAGGCGCGATCAAGGCGGCAAAAAAGTACGCCTATATGAAAACAGGACGCGCCGGACATGAGATCATTGCCATGAAAAACTCGTTTCACGGAAGGTCCATTGGTGCGCTTTCCGTAACCGGGACCGACCACTACAGGGAACCCTTTGAACCGCTTATGGGCGGAGTACGCTTTGCGGAATTCAACAATCTGGAGAGTGTAGAGGCGCTCGTGAATGAGAACACCTGCGCGATAATCTGCGAAACCATCCAGGGAGAGGGCGGGATCCATCCCGCGACCAGAGATTTCCTGCGGGGGCTCCGGAGACTCTGCAATGAAAAGGATATCCTGCTGATTCTGGACGAGATTCAGTGCGGGATGGGACGGACCGGCTATTACTTTGCCTGGCAGGCCTATGGAGTACAGCCGGACATCATGACAACAGCGAAGGCGCTGGGATGCGGCGTTCCGGTAGGGGCGTTTGTTTTGAATAAGAAGGCGGCTTCCGCATCACTCGTACCGGGCGATCACGGGACAACCTACGGGGGCAACCCGTTTGTCTGCGCAGCTGTCAACAAGGTTTTTGAGATTTATGAGAGAGACATGATCCTGCCGCACGTACAGGAGCTGACACCGTATCTGGAGGAGCGCCTTGACGAGCTTGTCGATAAGCACTCCAGTGTTGCGGAACGCAGGGGATCCGGTTTTATGCAGGGGCTGGTTATTACCGGAAAACCGGTGTCCCAGGTGATCAACAAAGCTCTGGAAAAAGGCCTTCTGGTAATCTCCGCGGGGACGGATGTGCTTCGTCTGGTGCCGCCGCTTGTGATCAGCAGGGCGCAGGTGGATGAGATGATCCACATTCTGGATCAGTGTCTCTGAGCAGTTACGATATTATTATCATTGGCCCAGGAGGAGTTTTATGACTGGACAGAAACGGACGAATAGATGGATGGCTTTTCTTCTTGCGGCGGCACTCGCTGCGGGAAGCCTGCCTGTGGCTGCGGAGGATTTATCGGAGAGTTTCATCTCGGATGATGGTTCGGAGAATTATGTCGGTTTTTCCGATGACAGTCTTCTGGAGGAATCCGGCTATTCCGGGGAGTCTGCCCTGGATGCAGATGCAGGATACGTGGAGGAACTCCCCTATAATGAGGAAGAGGTACTGCCGGCTTACGAAGGGGAACTCCTGGAGGAAGGATCCCTGGAGGACAGTCTGGAGATCCAGGAAAATGATCCTGTGATTTCGGAAGAGATTCTGACGGAAACGGACGGCGGTTCTGCTGCGAATGCCGGAATGGATTCGTCAGAATATATGGTGCAGGCGGCGGATGAAGTGTCCGGAACGGAACCCTCGGAGAACGCATCTGAGGAAAATCCTCTGGCAGCCGGTAATACGGCGGATTCGCTCTCCTCCGGAACGGAGGACATGCTGTCTGCGGAGTATGACGAGACCGGCAAAAACATTGATTACATTAAGGGTCGCCCCCTGACCGAAGAGGAGCGGGCCGAACAGCTTGCTCCATTCGAAAACCTGACAACGATCCCGGTCATTGATTATGACACATCGGGGGAGGATCTCTCAGCGGGAGTACTGGCCCGGGTCGGAGCAGCGCCTTCGTACGATGCCCGCAGTGAAGGGCTTGTTACGCCTGTGAAGGATCAGGGCATCTACCAGGACTGCTGGGCTTACTCACTGGCGTCCGAACTGGAGACCGCTCTGATCGCCGAGGGGAGCGGTACCCATGACCTTTCGGAGGAACACCTGGCGTGGTTCCTCGCGAACAGGCAGAACGATCCCCTGGGGAATACGGCTTATGACTATAACGCCCTGAACGGGGACTATCATGGGGGAGGAAACCCGCAGATCGGGGTCTTTCACCTCAATACCTGGTCGGGGATGGCGTACGAAAGCCGGTATCCTGCGAGAAGCGGGCCGCTTGCCGCTTCCGCCGCATACGATACGGCGGCATATTTATCAGAGGCGGCTTTTTTCTCGAACAGCAAGAGCTATTCCATCAGCTCCAGGGTAAAGCGCATCAAGGATATGATCACAACGTACAAGTCCGCCTGCGGCCTGATTTCGTTCGCGGCGACTGCCTACGGAAATCAGGGAAATTACTATAATCCCGATACGGCGGCTTTTTCCAACCCGAATGAAGGATCAGTGAACCATGCCGTCACCATTGTGGGATGGGATGACAGCTATTCGAAGGACAACTTTAACGCTGCGAGCAAGGTGGAAAATGACGGCGCGTGGATTGTCAAGAACAGCTGGGGAAGCCGCTGGGGCAAGGACGGGTATTTTTACATGTCCTACGAGGATATGTCCCTCAGCAGCATTGTCTGTGCTTCGGGAACCGCGAATCCGGTGTACAGGAACAATTACTTTTACGACGGAACCTGCGGCCTGAAGGCCTACAGCCTGGAAAACGGAGATTCGGTCGCCTGCGTATTCCGCGCAAAGGCGGGAAACGGGTATGGGGAGACGCTCGGCGAGATTGTGACCGCTTCGGGGTCTGACGGATCCACATTCGACGCGCAGGTGTACCTGGGGCTTACAGATCCCTCCGACCCGACCAGCGGGACACCTGCCTATTCATCGCTTACGCTGTCCCAGACCTATCTGGGCATCAAGACACACAAGGTTGCCGAGGTGGATATTGCTCCGGACACCTACTACTCCGTGGTGCTTACGAACACCTCCGGAAAGAGGATCAGCTATTATTTTGAGGCTTCTGTCAATTACAGCTGGATGGATATCAGTGCGGGTACCGCGGTTAATCAGGGATTCAGCTGTCAGTCGGGAGTCTGGACAGACGGCTATTATTCCGGCATATCACCCAGAATCAAGGCTCACACAAGAACCGAGAGCTTTGTACCGTCGCTCTCGATCGGGGAGACAGAAATCATGCTGGTCCAGGGCGGGCAGCATGCAATCCCGATCAGTGTATCCCCGGCTTCGTATGGCTCGCTGGGCTACAAGATCAATACGGCAAACAAGAATGTCGCGTCACTGTCCGGCAGGACAATCACCGCGGCGGGACCGGGCAGGACGACCGTTTCGGTATGGCCTCTGAAGGCGCCGAACTTAAAGAAGACCATCACGGTGACGGTTCTTCCGAAAGTACCATCCTCCCTGTCGGCCTCGATGAAATCGTACAACACGGCGGATATCACCTGGTCGTCCGTCGACGGCTGTGACGGCTATGCGCTGTACCGCCGGGAGGGAAACTCGGATGCGGTGCTCAGGGCATATATCAGCGGCTCCGGCACGGTCAGCTATACGGATACCGAGAATGCCTCAGGAGATTTCTATTTCCGGCCGGGCACTGCTTACACATATTATGTGCAGGCATACAAGACGATCGATGAACAGAAGTACTTTGGCGGATCCTCCATCACAGCAAGCGTTAAGCCCTCGTTTACAAAGGAGACGAACACGGTCCGGACCTTCACGGGGCGCTATAATACAGTCAGCTACAAAGAGATCCCCGGCGCGGACGGCTACAGGATATACAGGAGGATGAACAGAGGCAGCTGGTCGCTCCGCTATACCAGAAAAAGCAGTACGCCTGCTGTCTTTAAGGATACAAAGAACCTCAAGTATCTCACGAGGTATCAGTACAAGGTGGTGCCTTACCGGCTGATCAACGGTGTGAAATATAACCTCCCTGCTTCGTGCGGCGGAACCCTGATTACCTGTCCGGCAAAGACGACTGTATCTTCGGTGACGAAAAAGTCCAACGGGCTGCGGATCAAGTGGAACCGGCAGAAGGCCTGCACCGGATATGTGGTATACCGGAGAGTAGCAGGAGGAGAATATAAGAGACTCATGACGATCAAGGATCCGAACTGCAGGTCGGTGGTCGATAAGAAGGCGGTCAGAGGCCAAAAGTACCAGTATTATGTGGTCGCGTATGTGAAACAGTTCTATAAGAAAAACGTATTTGGAAAGTACAAGGCGAGCAGGGCAGTGTGCCGCTGAGTGCGGAGCCTGAAAAAAGAACCGCCCGCATCCGGGGAATGATCCCGGATGCGGGCAGTTTTGTATATGATGCCGGACAGAGTGCGCCTGCGCCATGAACGTCAGTTAATCACAACGCCCTTCTGAAGCATGACATTCGCGTATACCGCCTTTTCACCTGTCGCGATAATGCAGTAAGCTGTTTTAGCCTCATCGTAGAATGCAAAACGATCGATATTTCCGACTGCATCAGCGCCTCTCTCATCATATTTCGCAACGATTTCGCGGTAGGTATTCCAGATCACCGGAGTGCCAACCGTATCACCCTTCATTACTTCCATCAGAGTGACCGGCTTTTCAACATAGGTGTCAAGCGGAATGACCTTGAGGATCGCATCGAGAATCTCTGGTACTCCATGGCCGTCAAGACGCACGACAATCGAGTTTTTACCCATGGATTCGACGGGAAAGTTGCCGTCCGCGATCACGATGCGGTCGCTGTGCCCCATTTCGCAGAGAACTTTAAGCAGCTCGGGGGATAAGATTTCGGGAATTCCTTTTAACATATGAAAATCTCCTTTCTTTTTACAATATATGATAAGTATACACCACGAAAAAAAGGTGCGCAAGGGGAAAGGAAGCCGGGGAAAATGTTTAAAAATCGTGAAAAGTATTGTCAACTATGAAATAATTCGTTAAAATAAGAAGGAATGTATCTGTAAGTACTGTAACAGATACGTATGATCTGTGTGAGCACCGGCAGTATCTTCACAGGAAGAAAGGCCGGAGAACATGAATACTATCAACAGGAACAAGAAGGACCGGAAGAGGTCAGCCATAAGTGTCCGAAAAACGGTATGGCAGGCGCTGCTGCTTTTGACAGCTGCATGTCTGTGCATTACATTCGGGGGCTGTGCTGACCGGACAGTACGATTTCTGGAACAGAACACGGAGGCCGCAGGGCCGGCCGGGAATGAAAATGAAGAGGCTGCGCCGGAAATCCCGGAGCAGGAAAATCAACTTACAGAGGAAAAGGACATTTCGCCGGAGATGATTTATGTAGATGTATGCGGCGCGGTGAAAAATCCGGGTGTGTATGCCCTTCCTTCGGGAAGCCGGGTGTATGAGGCGGTCGGGCTGGCCGGCGGGTTTACCGAAGATGCGTGCGGGCATGCCGTGAACCAGGCCGGGATTCTGGATGACGCTGTGCAGCTCTACATTCCCACCCTGGAAGAATATACCGAAAGCGGTGCCGGGGACTGCAATACAGTAGAAACCTCCGGCCTTCCGGACAGCGGGAATGGCCTTATCAATATAAACACAGCCGGGATGGATCAGCTTTGCGGCCTTCCCGGGATCGGGGAGAGCAAAGCGGCTGCCATTCTGTCATACAGGGAACAGTACGGACCGTTCGGAAGTGTGGATGAACTGATGCAGGTGAGCGGAATCAAAGAAGGAACCCTTGAAAAGATCAGGGAACTGATCACAGTATAATGAGGAGAAGTCAATGGCAAAAAGAGTTTTGGTAGTGGATGATGAAAAACTGATCGTAAAAGGCATCCGGTTCAGCCTGGAGCAGGACGGAATGGAAGTGGACTGTGCTTATGACGGCGAGGAAGCGGTGGAAATGGCCAGGGCGGGAAAATACGATATTGTGCTCCTGGATCTTATGCTGCCGAAGATGGACGGCCTGGAGGTGTGCCAGCAGATCCGCGAATTCTCCAATGTTCCTGTTGTTATGCTTACAGCGAAGGGCGAGGACATGGACAAGATTCTCGGCCTGGAGTACGGCGCCGACGATTATATTACCAAACCCTTTAATATCCTTGAAGTGAAGGCCCGCATCAAGGCGATTATGAGGCGTGCCGGAAGCGACCATGATGAAAAAGAAAAGGCCCGCACGCTCGAGGTGGGCGACCTCCGTATGGACTGTGAAGGCCGCCGGGTATTTATCGCCGGGAAGGAAATCAACTTAACGGCTAAGGAGTTTGATGTACTGGAGCTTCTTGTCAACAACCCGAACAAGGTGTACAGCCGTGAGAATCTGCTCAATATTGTGTGGGGCTATGAGTATCCCGGCGATGTTCGTACCGTGGATGTACATATCCGCCGTCTGCGCGAGAAGATTGAGACCAATCCCAGCGAGCCGAAATACGTACATACCAAGTGGGGCGTGGGCTATTACTTTCAGGCCTGAGAATCATTATGAAGGGACATGAAAAACTGCGCTTTTTCAAGAGCCTTCGTTTCCGGATCCTGACAATCCTGATCGTGCTCGGGATTGTTCCCGGCGTGGTTGTCTGCGTTGCTGTCATTATGAACTATGAGAGCCGGGCGATTGAAAACAGGAGCGCCAATGTAAAAAAACAGTGTGAAATACTGTGCAATCTGCTGATTCAGGAGGACTATCTGAATGATCCCCGGTCGGAGATCGTTACCACCAGACTGGAACAGCTTGCCAATATTTACAATGGGCGGATCCTCCTTGTGGACAGGAGTTTCCGGATTATAAAGGATACGTACGGGACGGATGAGGGCAGGACACTGCTCTCATCACTTGTGACCCAGTGTTTTAAAGGAGACCCCGTTACCAGCTACAGCAGGGACAATCAGTATATTGAACTGGCGGTTCCGGTGCGCAGTCCGGATGTAACACAGATGCAGGGCGTAATGCTGGTGTATGCCGGTACCGGTGAGATCAATGCCACGATCCGTGAACTGGAGCAGAACGGCATCATAATCATCGGAATTGTAATCATCGTTTCGATACTGCTTGGCTTTTTCCTGTCCCGGATGGTGGTGAAGCCGCTTTCCAGAATCACCAAGTCGATCGAGGATGTGACGGACGGGCTCCAGAACGAGGAGATCTCGGTGCCTGACTATACCGAGACGGTGCAGATCACAAACGCTTTTAACCGGATGCTTTCCAGAATGAAGATCCTGGATGATTCGCGTCAGGAGTTTGTTTCAAACGTGTCCCATGAACTGAAAACACCAATGACCTCCATGAAGGTCCTTGCCGATTCACTGGTTGGGCAGCAGGGGCTTCCGGAGGAGCTTTATCAGGAATTCCTCGGGGATATCACGGAAGAGATCGACAGGGAGAACAAAATCATCACCGACCTGTTATCGCTGGTCAAGCTGGATAAGACGGCATCGGATGTCACGATTACGCATGTCAACATCAACCACCTGATCGAGGATATCATGAAGCGGCTGAGGCCGATTGCGGATCTTCGGAAAATTGACCTGATTCTGGACAGCTTCCGGCAGGTGGACGCGGATGTGGACGAGGTGAAGTTTACGCTCGCCATCAGCAACCTTGTGGAAAACGGAATCAAGTATAATGTGGATGAAGGCTGGGTGCGCGTCACTCTGGATGCGGACCACAAGGACTTTTTTGTCACAGTGTCAGATTCGGGAATGGGAATTCCCGAGGACCAGATCGAGAGGATATTTGAGCGGTTTTACCGTGTTGATAAATCACATTCCAGGGAGATCGGCGGAACGGGCCTTGGCCTTGCCATTACGAGATCGGCCATTGCGATGCACCATGGAAACATCAAGGTTTCCAGCAAGGAGGGCGAGGGGACGATCTTTACGGTGCGGATTCCTCTGTCGTACATTCCAGAGGAGGTGATGAGATGAGAAGGATGCCGAAGTGCTTCATTCTCACAGTTCTTCTTCTCCTGACGGCGCTGATTTCAGGAAGCATCCAGGCTTTCGGACAGGAAGAGGAACCTGAGGCGGCCAAATATTCGATATTTTATATGAACAGTCAGGGAAACCAGCTCGGGGAGGATGCGTTCACCCCGGAGAAGGATACCCTGAATACGGTTCTGCAGGGACTTATCGACACCTACAATACCGGGCATCGGGACGGTGTTGTCCGGTATCTCCCGAACAACATCACCATCGTCACATGGAGCATGGAGGATGGGACACTGAACCTGAACCTCTCCGAGGAGTACCTGGAGCTTTCACCTTCTCAGGAGGTTCTTGTCCGTGCTGCTTTTGTGAGGACTTTTACCCAGTTTTCCGAGGTGCTTTTTGTGACCTGCCTGGTGGACGGGGAGGAGGTCAAGGATGCCCTGGGCAATCCGGTCGGAAAAATGAGCTCCGATACTTTTGTGGAGGTAAATTCTACTGACAGAGATTCCTATCGATATGATTCGTTCCTGCTGTACTTTGCGGATAAGGACGGCAGGAGGCTGATCCCCGAAAAGCGGCGGGTCTATTACCGCAGAAGCATCCCCAAGGCGCGGGTCGCCCTTGAACAGCTGGCAAACGGTCCGATGGAAAAAGGCAATTACCCTACGGTTTCCTCGGATGTCTCACTGCAGAGTGTTACACTTTCGGATGGAATCTGCTACGTGGATTTTGACGGGATATTCACGAACCAGCCGATTCCGGATGTATCACCGGAGCTTGCGGTTTATTCCGTAGTCCATACGCTGATTGCGAATACAGAGACCGACAGAGTTGAGATTATGGTTGACGGGGAGAATGACGCGGTATTCGGAGATCTGGAGCTTTACCGGTTTTTCAGCTGGAACGACGAGCTTTCGGAAAGACCTTAGGAACTGTCACGAAATAACTTGTGCATTTTGCTTGTCTGCTTTCCCGATTGCGGCGTCTGAAAGCCTCGTCGATGTTAGAATCATTCCGGAAGCGGGATACAAACATCCGTCCGCTCTTCACATAGACGG
>CAMOXX010000052.1 GCA_946629475.1 uncultured Blautia sp.
GGCGGTATACTATGACGGAGAAAAGGAAGAAGCAGCAGGACAGACAGAACAGAAAATTCCACTCCCTTCAGCAGCAGATCACATTGATATTCATCCTTGTTCTGCTGGCTTCCATCGGTGTGATAACGCTGCTGAACGGTTTTTTTCTGAAAAAATATTATATTGCTGAAAAGACCGATGTGCTGATGACGGCAAAGGAAAACCTGAAAAGCCTGGACCTGGAAAGCCTGATGGATGATTCGACGGAGGATACCTTTGAGTTTTACATCGGGGAGGACGGGGAAGGATTTGACGGCTTCACGGAAGATGAGGACAATGTGGATGCCTCTGGTTCCTACGAGAAATTTACCGGGGTGAATGACATTGGCCGATTCAGTTCCCGGAACAACCTCTCCTGGGTCATCATCAACAGCGAGAACAGCAACTGGTGGAGCTGGGGCGAGAACGACAAGATGCTCCGGGGCAAGCTTTTCGGGTATCTCTACAATCTGGACAGCAGCGAGAGCAGGATCATCAAAAAGACCGAAAACTGTGTTGTACAGCAGGTCAGCGACCGCTTTGCGGGGATGGATTATGTTGAATGCTGGGGCTCTCTGGGGGATGACCTCTATTTTCTGATTCGTACGCCTTTGGAGAGTATCACCGAGAGCGCCAATATCTCCAACCGTTTCTACTTTGTCGTTGGAATCATTGTCACCGCGCTTTCCGCGCTGATCCTGGCCCTGCTGATCCGGCGCATTACCCGGCCGATCAGCGAGCTTACCAGGCTGTCGCGGCATATGGCGGACCTGAACTTTGACGAGAGATACCAGAGCAGCGCGGGGAATGAGATCGATGTCCTGGGCGACAGCTTCAACAAGATGTCCGACCAGCTCGAAATGACGATCTCCGAGCTCAAAACCGCGAACCTCGAGCTCCAGAAGGATATCGAGAACAAGATTGAGATCGACCGCCGGAGGAAAGAGTTCCTGGACAATGTCTCCCACGAACTGAAGACCCCGATCGCCCTGATCCAGGGATACGCGGAGGGACTGAAGGACAATATTTCGGAGGATCCCGAGAGCCGGGAATTCTACTGTGATGTCATTATCGATGAGGCGCAGAAGATGAACACCCTGGTGAAGAGCCTTCTGACTCTGAACCAGCTGGAGTCCGGGAAGGATCCGTTTGTCATGGAACGGTTTGACATCGTTTCGGTGATTCGGGGAATTCTCCAGAAGATGGATATCATGCTCCAGCAGAGCGGGGCCGAGGTAATTTTTGATGCCGATGAGCCGGTCTATGTGTGGGCGGACGAGTTTAAGGTCGAGGAGGTCGTTACCAACTATACCAGCAATGCCATCCACCATCTTGGCGGGGAAAAGCGCATCGTGATCCGCGTTGATGAGGAGAACGGAAAAGCCAGAGTAAGCGTGTTCAACACCGGAAATCCGATTCCGGAGGAGGATCTGCCGAACCTGTGGAAGAAGTTTTACAAGGTGGACAAGGCGAGAACCAGGGAGTACGGCGGCAGCGGCATCGGGCTATCGATCGTGAAGGCGGTCATGGAAGGCATGAACCAGGAGTACGGTGTAAAAAACTACGAGAACGGTGTCGAGTTCTGGTTTACACTTGATATAAAGTAACAGCTCTGACGGAATACAAATGACAGGGGAAAACAGCAGATGATAGCGATAATTGATTATGATGCGGGCAATATAAGGAGCGTGGAAAAGGCTCTGATGCATCTGGGCTATGAGACATGCCTGACGAGGGATCATGACAGGATCCTGCAGGCGGATCACGTGATCCTGCCGGGCGTCGGCAGCTTCGGCGACGCGATGGAACGCCTGAACCAGTACGGACTTACGGAGACGATCCGGGAGGTCGTCCGGAAAGGGACGCCTTTTCTTGGAATCTGCCTGGGCCTGCAGCTTCTTTTTGCAGAGAGCGAGGAGGCACCGGGAGTTCCCGGACTTGGGATTCTTGCGGGCAGAATCCGCAGGATTCCGGCCGCGGAAGGCCTGAAAATACCGCATATGGGATGGAACTCCCTTCATCTATCCGGGGATGGGCGCCTTTTCCGGGATATCCCCGATGATACCTATGTCTATTTTGTGCATTCCTACTATCTGGATGCGGAGGACAAAGGCATCGTGAAGGCGTCAGCGGAGTACGGCGTGACGATTGACGCATCGGTGGAGCAGGGAAATGTGTTCGCCTGCCAGTTCCATCCGGAAAAAAGCAGCACCATGGGCCTCAGAATGCTGTCGAATTTTGCGTCCATCGGGAAGGAGGGCATCTGATGTTTACAAAGAGAATCATTCCCTGCCTGGACGTCAATAAAGGGCGCGTCGTAAAAGGCGTCAATTTTGTAAATCTGAGGGACGCGGGCGACCCGGTCGAGATCGCGAAAGCCTATGATGCCGCAGGTGCGGATGAAGTGGTATTCCTGGACATCACGGCTTCCAATGAAAACCGCGATACCGTGGCGGACATGGTCCGGGCCGTTGCTTCGAACGTGTTTATTCCTTTTACCGTCGGCGGAGGAATCCGGACCGTCGACGATTTCAGACGGCTTCTCCGCGAGGGAGCCGACAAAATTTCCGTCAATTCGGCGGCGATCGACCGCCCGGAGCTGATCGCGGAGGCTGCTGACAAATTCGGCAGCCAGTGCGTTGTGGTGGCGATCGATGCCAAGCGGCGCCCGGACGGGTCCGGATGGAATATCTACAAGCATGGCGGACGCCTGGATACCGGAATCGATGCGCTTTACTGGGCGCGTGAGGCAGTCAGGCTCGGAGCCGGCGAAATCCTGCTCACCAGCATGGACTGCGACGGTACAAAGGCGGGGTACGACATCCCGCTCACCAGGGCCGTTTCGGATGCGGTTCCGGTTCCTGTGATTGCTTCCGGCGGGGCAGGAACGCTGGAGCATTTTAAGGAGGCGCTGACCGAAGGAGGCGCGGACGCGGCGCTGGCGGCATCCCTGTTCCATTATAAGGAACTGGAGATCCGCGAGGTGAAGGACTATCTTCACGGGCAGGGGATTCCTGTCCGGAGATAAAGGAGAAAGAATCATGGCGGCAATTTCCGGAGAATGGCTCGAAGCTCTGAAACCCGAGTTTCGGAAGCCCTATTATGCCAGTCTGTACAGGACAATATCGGAGGAGTACCGGAAAACAAAGGTATTTCCTCCCTCTGATGATATTTTCAACGCGTTTCACCTGACCCCGCTTTCCGCCGTGAAGGTTGTGATCATCGGCCAGGATCCATATCATAATGACGGCCAGGCACACGGACTGTGCTTTTCCGTCAGGCAGGGAGTGGAAATCCCTCCGTCTCTCGTCAATATCTATCAGGAACTGCATGACGACTGCGGATGCTATATTCCGAACAACGGATACCTGGTCAAATGGGCGGAGCAGGGCGTGCTGATGCTGAACACGGTCCTGACGGTCCGCGCCCATACCCCGATGTCGCACCGGGGAATCGGCTGGGAGCAGTTTACGGACGCGGCGATCCGCATCCTGAATGAGCAGGACAGGCCGATCGTCTTCCTTCTCTGGGGCCGGCCTGCCCAAAGCAAGCACTCGATGCTCGATAATCCGAATCATCTTGTGCTGGAGGCGGCGCACCCGAGCCCGCTTTCTGCCCGGAGGGGGTTTTTCGGATGCCGGCATTTCAGCAGAACGAACGAATTTCTGGCTGAGCACGGCGTCCCTCCGATTGACTGGCAGATCGAGAACATATGACCGGAGCAGATAAATCATGGCGAAAAATAACAGCAATACATTGATGAAAAACGCATCCTTTCTGATGATCGCGGCCCTGATTTCCAAGATCATCGGGATGCTTTACAAGAGCCCGCTTTCCGCGACGCTGGGGAGCCAGAGCTTTGCGATGTTTCAGTACGCGCAGAATGCGTACTTCATCCTGCTGATGATCGCGTCGTTCAGCATTCCGCAGGCGGTTTCCAAAATCATGGCGGAAAAGATCGCCTTCCGGCGGTACCGGGATGCCCAGAAGGTGTTCCGCTGCTCCCTTCTTTACGCGGCTGTGGCGGGAGGAGCGGTCGCTCTTTTCTGTGTGTTCGGGGCCTCCCTCATGGTTCCCGAAAAAATGGCAGGCGCGCGGCTGGCCCTGCAGATGCTCGCGCCGACAATCTTCCTGTCGGGAATCCTCGGAGTGTTCCGGGGATATTTTCAGGCATATCGGAATATGATGCCGACATCACTTTCGCAGATCATCGAACAGATTTTCGTGGCGGTGTTTGCCCTTCTGATGTCGTCGACCATGATCCGCATCCATGCGGGGCAGGCGGAGGCCGAGGTACAGCGGTGGGCTGCTGCCGGTGCGACGATGGGCACCGGGGCCGGAGTCACGGCGGCGCTTCTCTTTATGCTGCTGGTCTATTTCCTGAACCGGAAGATCATTAAAAAGAGAATTGCGCGGGACAGGTATTCTGTCGATGAGCCGACGGGACAGGTGATCAAAGCCATTATTCTGATCGTAATGCCGATCATCTTCAGCGCGTTCATCTACAATGTCAACAGCTACATCAACAGCTATATGTACACCGATATTCTGGGGCGGAGAGGCATGGACCAGGATGTGCTTCAGACCATGTATGCCGAGTTCGGCTACTTCGGAACCCTGATTAACATCCCGCTCACGCTGGCGTCGACGGCGCCGACCTCGATGCTGCCTGAGGTCTCCGCGCACCACGCAACGAGGGACATCGACCTTGCGTGCACCAAGATCGACCGTGCCACATGGATCAGCATGATCATCTCCATCCCCTCGGCGATCGGGCTCGCGGTGCTTTCCCAGCCGGTCACAAAGCTGATTTTCCGCGGATCAAACGGGGTTGCGGGCCAGCTTCTGATCCTCGGCGGGATCACTGTAATCCTGAACGGAAATTCCAACATCACCAACGGGGTGCTCCAGGCGATCGGAAAGCCGGGGATCCCGATGATCCATGCGGCCATCTCACTGGCGGCGGACATCGTGGCAATGCTTCTGCTGCTTTTCTTTACGGATCTCGGAATTTACAGCATTGTCATCGCCATGATCATCTATGCGGTGGTGATGTGCGTGCTGAACGGCCTGTCGGTGCGGAAATACCTGGGATACCGGAACCCGTGGGTGAAGGCCTATCTGATCCCTCTTGCGGCAGCAGTCCCGATGGGAGCCGCTGCGTGGGGAGTATATACCGGGGTGCACAAGGTGGTTCATTCCAATCTGATCAGCCTTGGCGCTGCCGTGGTTCTGGCGGTGGCTGTATATTTCGGAGTGTATCTTGCAATCAGCAGGCCTTCCGACGAAGAACTGCGGATGATCCCCGGCGGACGCTATCTCGCGAAGATTACTTCGAGGTTCTCCAGGGGATAATCCTTGACAAACGGGTAAGCCTTTTTTATACTTGGTAAAATCGGAGGAAAATAAAATGACTTTATGGGAAGAACTGAAAGCACGCGGGTTGATTGCCCAGGTGACGAACGAAGAAGAAATCAGCAAAATGGTAAATGAAGGCAAGGCTACCTTTTATATCGGATTTGACCCGACTGCGGACAGCCTTCATGTAGGCCATTTCATGGCGCTCTGCCTGATGAAGAGGATGCAGATGGCCGGCAACCGTCCGATCGCGCTCCTTGGCGGCGGCACCGGTATGATCGGGGATCCGTCCGGAAAGACCGACATGCGCAAGATGATGACCGTGGAGACGATCCAGCACAATATCGAGTGCTTCAAAAAGCAGATGGAGCGGTTCATCGACTTTTCGGATGGAAAAGCGATCATGGTGAACAATGCGGACTGGCTCATGAATCTCAACTACATCGAGCTGCTGCGCGAGGTAGGCCCTCATTTCAGCGTCAACCGGATGCTGACGGCCGAGTGCTACAAGCAGAGGATGGAGAGGGGCCTTTCCTTCCTCGAATTCAACTACATGATCATGCAGAGCTATGATTTTTACAAGCTGTTCCAGGAGTACGGCTGCAATATGCAGTTCGGCGGGGATGACCAGTGGAGCAACATGCTGGCGGGAACCGAGCTGATCCGCCGCAAGCTGAACAAGGATGCCCACGCCATGACCATCACGCTGCTCCTCAACTCCGAGGGCAAAAAGATGGGCAAGACGGTATCCGGCGCGGTATGGCTCGATCCGAACAAGACCAGCCCGTTTGATTTCTACCAGTACTGGCGGAATGTGGATGACGCGGATGTCCTGAAATGCATCCGTCTGCTCACGTTCCTTCCGATGGAGCAGATTGAGGAGATGTCCTCCTGGGAGGGCAGCCAGCTAAATAAGGCGAAGGAGATCCTGGCCTACGAGCTGACCAAGCTGGTCCACGGGGAGGAAGAGGCGAAAAAAGCACAGGAAGGCGCGAAGGCGCTGTTCGGCGGCGGCGCGGACACCGAGAACATGCCGTCCACAAAGCTGACCGATGCGGATTTCGATGAGAACGGGGAAATCGACCTGATTTCGCTCCTTGTAAAGACCGGCCTTGTTCCGACCAGGAGCGAGGGCAGGCGCACCATCGAACAGGGAGGCGCGAACCTGGACGGAGAGAAGATTACGGACATCCAGTACAAGCTGAAAAAGGATGCGCTTCTTGCGGCCGGCGGCCTGATTCTCCGGAAGGGCAAAAAGAAATTCCATAAGATTACAAAGTAATATAGTTTCAGGGAGGCTATCAATATGCAGAAATACGGAGTAAACGAGCTTCGAAAAATGTTCCTTGACTTTATGGAGAGCAAGGGGCACCTGGTCATGAAGAGTTTTTCGCTTGTACCGCAGGGGGACAAGAGCCTTCTGCTGATCAATGCGGGCATGGCGCCCTTAAAGCCGTATTTTACCGGCGCTGAGATTCCGCCGCGGACGAGGGTTGCGACCTGCCAGAAATGCATCCGTACCGGCGATATCGAAAATGTTGGAAAAACGGCCCGCCATGGGACATTCTTTGAGATGCTCGGAAATTTCTCCTTTGGCGACTACTTTAAAAAAGAAGCTCTTGCCTGGAGCTGGGAATTTCTGACCGAGACGGTCGGCCTTGATCCTGACCGCCTGTACCCGTCAGTTTATCTGGATGACGACGAGGCTTTTGAAATCTGGAACAAGCAGATCGGCATCCCGGCTGACCGGATCTACCGTTTCGGCAAGGAGGACAACTTCTGGGAGCACGGCGCAGGCCCCTGCGGACCTTGCTCTGAAATCTACTATGACCGCGGCGAAAAGTACGGCTGCGGCAAACCGACCTGCACGGTCGGATGTGACTGCGACCGCTATATGGAAGTCTGGAACGACGTTTTCACCCAGTTCGAGAATGACGGGAACGGCAATTATACCGAGCTTTCCCAGAAGAACATCGATACCGGCATGGGACTGGAGCGTCTGGCTGTCGTCGTACAGGACGTGGATTCGATTTTCGACGTGGATACGATCTGTTCCCTCAGGAACCTGGTCTGTAAAATCGCCGGCAAGGAATATGGAAAAGTTTACAAGGACGATGTCTCGATCCGCCTGATCACGGACCATATCCGCTCGGCAACCTTCCTGATTTCGGACGGCGTAATGCCGACCAACGAAGGCCGCGGATATGTGCTCCGCCGCCTGATCCGCCGTGCCGCGCGCCACGGAAGGCTCCTGGGAATCCAGGGGACATTCCTCGCGGATCTTTCCCGCGAGGTGATCGAGGGCTCCCGTGACGGATATCCCGAGCTGGAAGAGAAGAGAGAGTTTATCTTCAAGGTTCTCACCAATGAAGAAAACCAGTTTAATAAAACGATCGACCAGGGGCTCCGCATCCTCTCCGACATGGAGGAGGAGATGGTGAAGACCGGCGCGAAAACCCTTTCCGGGGACAGCGCCTTCAAGCTCTACGATACTTACGGCTTCCCGCTCGACCTTACCCGCGAAATCCTCGAGGAGAAGGGGTATGAGGTTGATGAGGAAGGCTTCCGTACCTGCATGGAAGAGCAGCGCACCAAAGCGCGCGAAGCCCGCGAGACGACCAACTACATGGGCGCCGACGCCACCGTGTATGATTCCATCGATGTGAATGTTACTACAGAGTTTGTAGGATATGAGCGCCTGGAGCATGTGTCGAAGGTTACGGTCATGACGACCGAGACGGAGATCGTCGATTCCCTGCTGGAGGGACAAAAGGGCACGATCTTTGTGGAGGAAACTCCTTTCTACGCTACGATGGGCGGCCAGGTCGGCGATACCGGCACGATCGAAACACCGAACGGAGTATTTGAAGTGGAAGAGACCATCAAGCTCCGCGGCGGTAAATACGGCCATGTGGGCCATATGGCTTCGGGCATGATCTCAGGCGGCGAGGACGTAATGCTTAAGGTGAACGTTCCGGCCCGTGAGAATACCGAGAAGAACCACAGCGCGACCCACCTTCTTCAGAAGGCCCTGCGCAATGTGCTCGGTTCCCATGTGGAGCAGAAGGGCTCTCTGGTGACCCCGGACCGTCTCCGCTTTGACTTTGCCCATTTCCAGGCGATGACGGATGATGAGATCGCCGAGGTGGAAAAGATCGTTAACGAGGAGATCGCCGAGGATCTTCCTGTCCTCACTGCAGTGATGGGGATTGAGGATGCCAAGAAGACCGGCGCGATGGCGCTGTTCGGCGAAAAGTACGGCGATGAGGTGCGTGTGGTCAGCATGGGAGATTTCTCCGTGGAGCTCTGCGGCGGAACCCATGTTCAGAATACCGGGAAAATCATGCTGTTTAAGATCGTTTCCGAGTCCGGAATCGCTTCGGGCGTCCGCAGGATTGAGGCACTCACCGGGAACGCGGTGATCGATTATTACCGTCATCAGGAGATGCTGCTTCACCAGGCATCCGCCCTTCTGAAGAGCGCGCCGGCAGAACTCTGCGACAAGATCGGCCATCTTCAGGCGGAGGTAAAAGCTCTTCACAGCGAGAATGAATCGCTGAAGAGCAAGCTTGCCCAGAATGCCCTGGGAGATGTGACGGATCAGGTGAAGACTGTAAAAGGCATCAAGCTGCTGGCAGCCAAGGTGGAAGGCGTTGATATGAACAAGCTGCGCGACCTGGGCGACCAGCTGAAGGAAAAGCTCGGTGAGGGCGTTGTCCTTCTGGTGGCTGTGAACGGTGATAAAGTAAACCTGCTGTCGATGGCAACCGAAGGCGCTCAGAAGGCAGGAGCCCACGCCGGAAACCTGATCAAGGCGGCAGCCGCGATCGTCGGCGGTGGCGGCGGCGGACGTCCGGGCATGGCGCAGGCCGGCGGGAAAAAGCCCGAAAATGCGGATGAGGCCGTAGCTGCAGCTGCGTCCATCCTCGAGGGCCAGATCAAAGAATGACAATAACCGAAATTTAATAAAAAAGCTGTTGACGAAATCAATCTGTATGTTATATAATACAAAACGTGCTAGAAAAATACCCAGACAGTTGTATTTGCGCACAAAATTTACAACTGGAGGGAGGTTAGGTGTGAGTCTATGTCAAACGTTATCGTAAAAGAGAACGAGACTTTAGACAGCGCTCTTAGAAGATTTAAGAGAAGCTGTGCTAAAGCCGGCATTCAGCAGGAGATTCGTAAGAGAGAACATTACGAAAAACCGAGCGTTCGTCGCAAGAAAAAATCTGAAGCCGCTAGAAAACGTAAATATAATTAATGTGCACATTGAATCCCTGGCTGCATGAGTCAGGGATTTTGTGTGTTTTCAGAATCGGAGGCTTATGTCGCAGGGAAAAGACGGCGAAAAAGGGAAAAAAAAGAATATTGTGATTGCCTTCTTCAGCAGAGTCAGCAAGCTTCTGTTCAACAAGATCTTTTATGTGGCTCTCTCCATGATCGCCCAGATCGCGTGGTTCGTGCTGCTGTTCATCGTTCTGATGAGGTATTCCCCGTACATTACCATCGTGATCGAGATCATGGCTGTTTTGACGGTACTGCGGATCGTAAACCGGTATATCAATCCTTCCTACAAGCTTGCCTGGTCAATCACGATTCTGGCGATTCCGGTGTTCGGCCTTACGCTCTATCTGCTGCTCGGGCAGTCGCGCTTCCGGAAGGCAATGGCAAGGCGGATCGTTGCGGTCGACCGGGAGGGAGTCCCTTCCATGCAGCAGGACAGAACGGTCCGCCTTGAGATGGAAAAGCTGGATGCCGCCGTCTCAAACCAGTCGTCATATATCGCTGACAGCTCCGGCTATCCCGTGTACAGGGACACTTCCGCCGAGTATTTCCAGGTCGGTGAGGATATGTTCCCTGTGCTTGTGCGCGAGCTGGATAAAGCGGAAAAATATATTTTTATCGAATATTTTATCATCAATGACGGGGTCATGTGGGAAACGATCCTGGACATCCTGATCCGGAAAGCCCGCCAGGGAGTGGACGTCCGCCTGATCTACGACGGCTTTGGCTGCCTTGCGACGCTTCCGTCGGGCTATTATAAAAAAATGCGGGAGATGGGGATCCAGTGCGTTGTGTTCAACCCGTTCCGGCCGATTCTGAACATCGTGGCCAACAACCGCGACCACCGGAAAATCTGTGTGATCGACGGCTGGACCGGCTTTACCGGCGGAATCAACCTTGCGGATGAATACATCAACCGGAAAAACCGGTTCGGGCACTGGAAGGATGCCGCGGTGATGCTGAAGGGCGGAGCCGTGTGGAGCATGACCGTCATGTTCCTGAAAATGTGGAGCGTCATCAACAGGGAGGACGAGCCGATTCCCTATCAGGACTACCGGCCTGATAAGGCTGATCATGAACCGGTATCCTCCTCGGGGTTTGTACAGCCGTTCAGTGATTCTCCTCTCGACAATGAGACCGTCTCGGAGTATGTTTATCTGAATATCATCCACCATGCAAAAAAATATGTATATATCTGCACCCCGTACCTGATCATCGACAATGAGATGATCACAGCACTTTCGCTTGCGGCAAAGAGCGGGGTAGACGTACGGATCATGACACCGGGGACACCGGATAAAAAGCTGGTTTTCCTGCTGACGCAGTCCTATTATGAGCAGCTGCTGATGGCGGGGGTCAGGATCTACGTGTATCAGCCGGGGTTCCTGCACTCAAAATCCATCGTATGCGATGATGAGCTTGCTGTTGTAGGGACGATCAATCTCGACTACCGCAGCATGTATCTCCACTTTGAGGACGGCGTGTGGATGTACCGGAACAATGTGGTTCATGAGATCCGTCAGGACTTTATGGACACGCTGGATGTATGTGAAAAGGTTTCCCTCGAATTCTGCCGGGACAGAAAGTGGCCGGTAAAGGCTATGCAGGGACTCCTGCGGCTTGTGGCACCGATGCTTTAAATGACAGGGGGGAAGGGTTTGCAGAAGTTTCAGATCAAAAGATACCGGATCCGGTCGGAAAAGATTCATTCCCCGCTGCGGCTGTGCTTTCTGACCGACTGGCACGCATCGGAGCGGGGGCTTTCGGTTCCCTTTCTGACGGAGATGCTGCGCCGGGAAAAGCCTGACGCGGTGCTCATCGGAGGGGACATGGCGACGGCGCTGAACTTTGCAAGCGTGAAAACTGCCGACAGGCTTCTGCGGAGTATCTCCGGCAGGCAGCCTGTCTTTTACGCAAGGGGGAACCACGAGACAAGGCTCTACCAGTCCGCCAGGACGCACGCGCGCTTCATGGAGTATGAAAAGAGGCTCACATCATGCGGTGTGCGGATGCTCGACAACAGCCGCGCAAAACTGGAGGTCCGCGGCCAGGCGGTAACCGTTTACGGCTATTCGGTCCCGATGGGGTATTACCGCAAGCCGTTCCCGCCGTCCCTCACGGAAGGAGGCCTTGGCAGGGCGCTCGGCACGCCGGACGAAAAGTCCTTCTGCATTCTCCTTGCCCATACACCGATGTACGCGGACCGGTATTTTGCGTGGGGAGCGGATCTGACGCTCTGCGGGCATTATCACGGCGGAGTGATCCGGTTCGATGAGCATCACGGAGCGGTGAGCCCGCAGCTGGTTCCGTTCCCGCCTTACTGCTGCGGGGATTTTTACCATGGCAGCCAGGCGCTGATCACAAGCGCCGGCCTGGGAGAGCACGGCTTTCTGCCGGGGACCGGATTTTCGCGGCTGCCTCTCCGGTACAACAATCCGCGTGAGCTAGTGACGGTGGACCTGGAGGAAAAAAGGGATGGCCCTTGACATTAAACTTAGTGATTTTGAAGGCCCGCTCGACCTTCTTCTTCATCTTATAGACAAAAACAAGATCGATATATTTGACATTCCGATCGCCGTGATCGCCGACCAGTACATGGAATATATTCATGCGATGGAGAATGAGGATCTCGGTGTGATGAGCGAATTCCTGGTTATGGGCGCTACCCTGCTGGATATCAAATGCCGGATGCTTCTGCCGGCCGAGGTGAACGAGGACGGCGAGGAGGAGGACCCGCGCGAGGAGCTGGTCCAGAGGCTTCTGGAGTACAAAAAATACAAATCCCTCTCCTATGACCTGAAGGACAGGATGGACAGCGCCGCGGGACATTTTTATAAAAAGCAGCAGCTTCCCGGTGAGGTTCTGATGTACCGGGAGCCGGTGGATCCGCAGGAGCTTTTAAAGGATATTACACTGCAGAAGCTGAATGAGATTTTTCAGTCGGTCATGCGCCGGCAGGAGACCAGGATCGACCCGATCCGGAGCAGGTTCGGAAAGATCGAAAAGGAGGAGATCTCCCTCTCTGACAAGATGCTTGAGATGAAGGCGTACGCGAAAAAGAACCGCAGGTTTTCATACCGGAGCCTGCTCAACAGACAGTCCTCGCGAACCCAGATGGTCGTGACGTTCCTCTCGATCCTGGAGCTGATGAAGATGGGCCATATCCATGTGGACCAGGACACGCTGTTCGGCGAGATCGAGATCGAAGTGCTGGATGACCCCGATACCTGGAAGAACCTTACGGAATTTTCAGAGGAATAGGGAGAATCCGAAATAATAAGAAGTGAGGTACCCTGATTGGAGAAAAAAAAGGCGAAAGCCGCGATCGAAGCGATCCTTTTTGCAATGGGAAATTCCGTGGAGTTCGGTATGATCGCAAAGGCTCTGGAGATGGAGCCGCCGGAAGTCCGCTCCCTTGTGGAGGAGATGGCCGGGGATTATAATACGGAAGAGAGAGGCATCCAGATCATTGTCCTGGAGGATTCGTGCCAGCTCTGCACCAAAAAGGAGTATTATGAATACCTGATCCGGATTGCCATGCACCCGAAAAAAATCTCGCTGACCGAGGTAATGCTGGAGACGCTCGCGATCATCGCGTACAAGCAGCCTGTGACAAAGGCGGAAATCGAGAAGATCCGCGGGGTGAAATGCGACCATGCCGTGAACAAGCTGGTCGAGTATGAACTGGTAACAGAGCTGGGGCGTCTGGACGCGCCCGGGAGGCCGATTCTGTTCGGAACGACCGAGGAGTTTCTGCGCTCCTTCGGGGTGGAAAATACGGAGGAGCTTCCCGATATCGACCCGGTAAAGCTGGCCGATTTCAAAGCGGAGGCGGAGGAGGAAATATCACTGAAGGTGGATATTTAGATACTGTCAAGAACATATACGATACAGGCTGTTGCGAGGGCCTGTGCTTTATGCGAATTG
>CAMOXX010000053.1 GCA_946629475.1 uncultured Blautia sp.
GCAATTGGACGTAAAGAATTGAACTTGCCGCAATCCTTACGTCCGCGCAGCACCCGGGTCTTCCTGCGCGGACGTAAACTTTCGCCCAGACTCAAATCTTTACGTCCGCCCGATGCCTTCAGCACCCTGCGCGGACGTAAAAATTTGAACTTGCCGCAATCCTTACGTCCATGCGATCATTTCTCCACCCTCCCCGGGCACGCAAAAAGAACGGCGTGAACAGAAGGCAGAAGGGGCGGTTTTGAGGGAATAGAGGGAGTTGTTTAAATTATACATACAATATATCGAATATGTAAATTATAAACAGAATACACACATAAACTATTAAAAAATTCAAAATAATGCTTGACAAAGGGCGGAAAGGATGATAATATAAGTTCATCAAAAAACAAGAGAGAAACCTCTTAAACACCGGTATTCATCCTGCAGCATCCATAACTGCAGACCTGGAAATGAAGCGAGTGAGAAAGGATCGGGTGCAGTCCATTGAAAAGTTAAGTAATCAATCATCAATATGAAGTGACAGGAACCGCGTTTCCTGCAAGAAAGACCTGGCTTACATTTAAATGAGAGAAGTTCTGATGAGAAAGAACAAACAAGTCAGTGTGATTATAGAAGCGGTTTTTCATATTGAACATATGTCACAAAGCTGGTACAAAGATCCGGCCGATCGTGTGAAGAAACTTTCTGGACGGAGAGTATAACCCATATCCCGGAAGCCGTTTGAAGAAGAGCTTCAAAGGATTTCTTAAAAAGGGGTTGGAAGATACTTTGAGATGCTCATTAGCAACATCAGGATGAGGGTCGAAGCTTTGCATCAGGACGAATACTAACAGGTATTCCAGAGATCGAAATTTCAGGGAACTTTTTCCAGGTAGAGAATCTGCGAAGTAAAGACAAATTCTTTTATATATATTTTGTTGAAGTATAAAGCAATTTATTTAAGATTTGAGCAGACAATACAGTAGTGAGATAAGCAGATTTGGATTTAAAAAGTTAAGTTCAGGATTGTTTATGAAAAGTGAAAAAGTGTAACCCGGATTTCATCATATATATATCTGAATTATAACCCGTGAATTATAATTCAAAATCTATAAAAACTTTCTAAGTAAACGGCACAGCCGGTTATGAGCAGGAAATCCATAAAAGAGTGATCAGGAGAATGACCTGATATTAAAAATAAATATAGAGAAAAATTTAAGAGAATAAGAGGTAGATAATTGAATAAAGAAGGATTTTAGGATGGTCATCATTTCCGGACTGTAGAATCAAAAGATTCCGATCGAAATGATGACCATCCTTCTTTGGGTCCGGAATGCGAAACATTCCGAATGCTTAGGTGCTGAACATGGGCATGGGCAGCTCCTTTTTTTATGCGATATCAGGATTGCATCGTTCTAACAAATCATGTATAATGTCTGCGGTATTGTTGGAGCACTAATGCGGAACAATCCATAATCCATTTTAGCGAGTGAACCATTTGATAGCAAACAATGTGACAGGAGAAAATCATTATGCAGCTGTTTACGATGGCACTGTCGCTCCTTTGCGGTGTGGCACTTTTCCTTTACGGAATGTCACTTATGGGCGATGGACTGAAAAGTGTTGCAGGCAACAATCTGGAGACATTTCTTTATCGTATGACAAATACTCCGGTTAAGGGAATCCTTCTCGGTACCGGAGTGACATCTGTGATTCAGTCTTCCTCGGCTACCACTGTTATGGTAATCGGTTTTGTCAACTCCGGTATGATGAAGCTTCATCAGGCCGTTGCCATTACACTTGGAGCCAACATCGGAACCAGTATCACCGGCTGGGTTCTGTGCCTTTCCTATATCGAAGGCGGCGGAGGAATCGCAAGTCTTTTTTCCTCGGCAACCATCAGCGCGGTAGCCGCAATCGCCGGAACCCTGATCAGAATGCTGTCAAAGCGGACGGTTCATAAGAATATCGGGAACATTCTGCTTGGCTTTGCGATTCTGATGGTCGGTATGCAGATGATGAGCTCCGCGGTCTCCCCGCTGAGAGAGAGCAAAGTATTCATCGATGCGATGACCATGTTTTCCAATCCGTTTCTCGGCATCCTGCTCGGAATTGGCATGACGGCGATCCTGCAGAGCGCATCCGCTTCGGTCGGTGTTCTTCAGGCCCTTTCTGTCACCGGAGCGCTGACATTCGCGTCGGCCTTTCCGATTATTCTCGGAATCGGTGTCGGTGCTGCCTGCCCGGTAATGCTTTCCTCCATCGGGGCAAACAAGAACGGTGTCAGGACGGCTTTTGCCTATCTGATTGAAAACGTGTTCGGGATGATCATCAGTTCAGTGGTTTTTTATGCTCTGAATGCATGCTTCCATTTTTCTTTTGTAAATATGACTGCGAATCCGGTGATGATCGCGCTTGTGAACTCTGTCTACCGGATTATTACGGCGATTATTCTTTTCCCGTTCATCGGGAAGATCGAAAAGCTGCTCAAAACGATCGTCAAGGATTCGGCGGAGGATCTGGAGGACATCGCTGACAGCGCGGACTTCGATCTTCTGGAGGAGCGTCTGCTGTCTCTCCCGGCCCTGGCACTGGGACAGAGCAGGCGTGTCATTGACGGGATGACTAAAAAGACCCGGAAAAACGTGGGAAGAGCCCTGAACCTGATTCTGGAGTTTTCGCCCAAAAGGTATGAAAAGGTTCAGAAAAAAGAGGACCTGATCGACAAATACGAGTCCAGAACCGGTGATTACCTGATGGCAATCGGAAAGGAAAAGATGAATTCTTCCCAGACCCGGCAGGTAACTATGTATCTGCGTGTGATCGGAGATCTGGAGCGGATCGGAGACTATGCCTCCAATATCGCGCGTCTGACACATGAGATGAATGACGGGAACATCAGCTTTTCGGAGCAGATGCTGAGGGATCTGAATATCGTGATTGAGGCTGAGAGAGAGCTGGTAAACAGCGCACTTCACTCATATCTGGACACGGATCTCAGCATTGCCATGAAGATCAAGCCGTTTTCAGCCGGCATCACCTATCTGTCCGAAATCCTGAAGGCGAGGCAGATCGGCCGCCTGAGCCGAGGGGAATGCGGAATGGCCCAGGAGACTTACTTTACCGAGATTCTGAACAGCTTTGAGAGGATTGGAGCCCACTGCGTGTCGATCTCGGGACAGGTTCGCCGGGAATTCCAGCAGAATCCGGATTTCCATGTCCATTCTGCCAAGGCCTATGAGCTTACAGAAGAAGAATACCAGAAAATCTATGATGAGTTCCTGAGCCGCTATGATGTGGTAAGCGGTGAACAGCATCCGCTGAGTGTGGAGGAAGAGACGGTAGAGTAGGAGCACGAAGCAGTCCAGAGCAGAAAAAGTGAAAAGAGTGTAAAAGAGAGGGGGCTCACCGGAGTGAAACCGGGAGAGCCCCCTTGTTTTATGTCGGTACGATCAGCGGTAGCGCCTTGCCGCGTCCCGGCACTGATTGCACACCCGGTAGCGGTAGTTCCACGGCAGCTTCCGCCCGCACTGCATGCACCGCCGCGGCGCGAGCCTCTGCTTGTTCAGAATCTCGATGATCCGGCCTGAGATCTCACCCTTCTTTTCATCGATCCAAGTGAAGCGGTCCGGCTCGAATCTCCGCTTGTAGTAGAAGAGCATGTCGCATATTTTGTAGCGGTGCTCCAGACTGCGGAGTTCTTCATTGTCATCCGTGTGGTGCCTGTCCGCTCTGACTTTGGGATAAATATACGGGAAATCGTCAATTCTGCTGTACAGCATGTCAAACCACATCTGCATCAGCACTTCATCCTTCTCATCAAACGGAATTGTGGCGAACTGATAAATCAGCTCACGGTTGTCGGTGTATTTTTCAGCCTTCTCTGCAAGAGCAATTTCACGGTCGATATTGCCTCTTTCATACCCCTCACTGATGGAAATGCTGTTCCACTGCCGCATTGTCTCGGAGAGCTTATCGCCTACCAGCTTCAGGCTCTTCGGAAAATCGACAAAGGCCTTCGGGATTTCGGGCGTTCTGGATTTTACCGCCTCCTGAAGATCCCACTCCTGGAAAATGGAATTATAGAGCCCGGTGTCATAGATACCGAAACGTCCGGCCCTGCCTGCGATCTGCTTAACCTCATAATCATACAGTCCGCGCTCCGATTTTCCGTCGAATTTGACGTTTTCGAGGAAAACAATACGCCGGATGGGGAGGTTCATTCCCATTCCGATCGCATCGGTGGCAACTACGACATCCGTTTTCCCGTACATGAAATTGTTGGCCTGGGTATGGCGCACATCGTGCGGAAGATTACCGTAGATTACGCTGCACCGGATTCCCTTTGACTGGAGAACCGAAGCCACCGAATGTACATCCCTTCGGGAGAAAACAATCAGCGCATCCCCCTTTTCAACACTTTTGGGGAAGTGGAACGGCTTCTCGTCATAAAGGAGAGGCGTTTTGCGCTCATGGTAGACCACCCGGTATTCATCCCCGCAGTCCTCAATCATCCGGATAACACACTGCTCTGCCTCGGGAGCCATGCACACATGCACCTCATCGGCGCACACTCCCAGGATCGCGGCGGTCCAGGCACCGCCCCGCTCGCTGTCACTGATCATCTGTGCCTCATCGATCACGGCACACTGATATTCTTCGTCGAACGGCAGCATTTCGACTGTAGAAGCCCGGTGACGGGCATATTCGATGTAGGATTCTTCTTCCCCTGTCACCAGATTGCAGGGAATGTCCTCCATGTTGAGTTTGGTATACTGTTCGTAGGCGAGCAGCCTCAGAGGCCCCAGATAAACCCCGGAATCCGCATTTTTGAGGGCTTCGATCGCCTCGTAGGTTTTACCGGAATTCGTCGGTCCGACATGCAGGATAAACTGCCGCTTTTTCGCCCTGGCTGCAGGATAAAGATCCGGCAGACGGTCAGGGATCCGGTTCAGAATATTGTTTCGGAGAATTTCCTGCTCCGCCAGCTCCCGTTCACGATGAACAAATTTATCATACCGCTGCATCATCTTGGAGGGAGAAAGGTACTTTTTGCCGGAAACGATGCTTCGGAGAACCGGGGCTTTCTCCAGATAATCCTCCAGAAATGCCGCTGCGCTTTCCGGATGGCCGGCGTTGTAGGCCATCATAAACGGGTTCTTTTCAAGTTTTTCTTTCACTTCGTTTTTGAAGCGTTTAGTACGGATCAGCTTTGCGGGCGGCAGATCCCGGCCGAAGCCTCCGTCATACAGCTCCTTCTGCACGCCCGACGAAATCTCTTCGTAAATCTTGTGATAGTAGTATTGCGCGTACAGCTGAAAGGCTTTTTCGTCTTTATAATTCTTTTTTCGTTTTCTGCTCAATCCATTAACCTGCTCTTATTTATTTCAGTGTGAGATGTCAGCTGAAGCTGACTCGAATCCCGCGCCAGGTCCCGCGTGAGCGAGACTTGAATTATATGCCGCTGTTCAGCACGATCTGCATGGAGTTCTGCGCGTGTCTGTGACAGTGCTGAACAAGATACGTTTATTGTAGCATCCCTGATACAAATTAACAATCCGTAATCTGTAACTGTTCATGGGGTTCTGAACAGTTACATGATTAATTTCGTTTGCGATGGTTGACGCTTTCAGAGGGTTTGAGTATAATAACTCATACCACCGAACAGATATGGTGACTGTTCGTAATCCTGTACAGTTACCAGAAATGAAAGGAAAAAACATGACACTGAAAGATCTGCATCCCGGAGAAAGCGCTGCAGTCACGAAAGTGGGCGGGGAAGGTGCGCTTCGCCAGCATTTTCTTGACATGGGAGTAATTCCCGGGGCAATTGTAACAGTTGAAAAATACGCACCGCTTGGTGATCCTGTGGAACTGAAAATCCACGGCTATCAGCTTACTCTGCGTCTTGAGGATGCGGGAAAAATCGAGATCCGGAAAGAAGTTCAGGAAGAAAAAACAGCTCAAAGGAAACAGAGGAGAAAGGAGACAGCCCATCCGGGAATCGGCGAGGAGGGCAAATACCATCCGAAGGGCAGCGGCAACCCACTGCCGGATCAGACTCTGCTTACTTTTGCGCTGGTCGGAAATCAGAATTCCGGCAAAACAACCCTGTTCAACCAGCTTACCGGAGCACGTCAGCATGTCGGGAATTTCCCGGGTGTGACGGTCGACCGGAAGGACGGCGCGATCCGCGGCCAGCAGAATACACTGATTACGGACCTGCCGGGAATCTATTCCATGTCGCCTTATTCGAGTGAGGAACTGGTATCCCGGAATTTTGTGCTGGATGAAAAACCCAGGGGAATCATCAATATCGTGGATGCGACAAACATTGAGCGGAATCTGTATCTCACAATGCAGCTCCTTGAGATGAATATCCCGATGGTGGTCGCGCTCAATATGATGGACGAGGTCGATGGAAACGGCGGCTCGATCGATGTAAACAGGATGGAAGAAATGCTTGGCGTTTCGGTTGTTCCGATTTCAGCCGCCAAAAACGAGGGAGTGGATGAGCTGGTCCGGCACGCGGTGCATGTGGCAAAATACCAGGAAAAACCATTCCGGCAGGATTTTTGCGGGCCGGACGACCACGGCGGAGCCGTACACAGAGCGATTCACGCCGTAAGCCACCTGATCGAGGACCATGCCGAGCAAACCGGGATTCCGCTCCGGTTTGCGGCGACCAAGATGCTGGAGGGAGATGAACTGATCATCAGCCAGCTTGGCCTGGATCAGAATGAGAAGGAAATGCTCGGCCATATTGTGATCCAGATGGAAAAGGAGCGGGGACTGGACCGCAGTGCCTCCATCGCAGACATGAGATTTTCGTTCATCGAGAAGGTCAGCCGGGAATGCGTTACAAAGCCGGAGGTCTCAAAAGAGAGGATCCGCAGCCAGAATATCGACAGAATCCTGACAGGCAGGTATACGGCGATTCCGATGTTTGTCCTGATCATGGGGCTTGTTTTTTACATTACATTTAATGTGATCGGAGCATGGCTGCAGGAGCTCCTCGAACTCGGGATCGGAACCCTGACAGACCATGTGGATCAGCTTCTTACGGCAGCCAACGTGAACGGGGCTCTTCACGGTCTCATTATCAATGGCATTTTTGAGGGCGTAGGCAGTGTCCTGAGCTTCCTGCCGATTATCGTTGTGATGTTCTTCTTCCTGTCTCTCCTGGAAGACAGCGGATACATCGCAAGAGTGGCGTTCTTTATGGACAAGCTTCTCCGGAAAATCGGATTATCCGGCCGCAGCATTGTTCCGATGCTGATCGGCTTTGGCTGCACGGTTCCGGCTGTTATGTCCACAAGGACCCTGCCGAGTGACCGTGACCGGAAAATGACCATTCTGCTTACTCCGTTTATGAGCTGTACGGCCAAGCTGCCGATTTATGCCTTTTTTGCGAATGCGTTCTTCCCCGGAAAAAGCGGGCTTGTAATGGTGGCTCTTTACTTTTTGGGGATTCTGGTGGGGATTCTCATGGCGTTCTTTTTCAAGTCAACTGCATTCCGCGGGGAGGCAGTGCCATTTGTGATGGAGCTTCCGAATTACCGGCTTCCGAGTCCCCGCAATGTCATGCAGCTGTTGTGGGAAAAAGCCAAGGATTTCCTTCAGAGGGCATTTTCCGTTATTCTGATTGCCACGATCGTTGTGTGGCTGCTGCAGAGCTTTGACATGCATTTTAACCTGGTTGCGGACAAGGCAGACAGCATCATGGCAGCTGTCGCGGGCGTGATTGCGCCTCTTCTTAAACCGATCGGCCTCGGCGACTGGAGAATTGCGACCTCTCTGATCAGTGGCTTTATGGCAAAGGAGAGCGTCGTCGCAACGATGGGGGTACTGTTTGGTACAGGCGTCAGCACGATTCTGACACCGCTGACAGCGGTAAGCATGCTGGTATTCAGCCTGCTCTATACGCCCTGCGTGGCGGCAATCGCATCGATCAAGCGGGAGCTTGGCGGTAAGTCAGCGCTTTTTGTTGTTGTGTGGCAGTGTATTGTAGCATGGGCGGCCGCGTTCCTGATCAGGATGATCGGGGTCGCAGCCGGGCTCCACTGAGGAGGTGTTGGCATGAATGCAATGGATGTTCTGCTGGTGGTTATTCTTGTGGTGATCGTTGCTTTGGCGGTGCGGACAGCGGTGAAGAAGCGCGGGCAGTGCGGATGCGGATGCGGAGGTTCCTGTGGGAGCAGCTGTGAAAAGTGCAGCGGCGTGAAAGAAAAGTAACGGTGGGATGAGAAGTTACAGCGCCCTCACAACTCGGAATGCTTTGCATTCCGAGTTGCGGGCGGTCAGAGACGCTTCGGAACCTGCACAGTCCCCACACCATTCGGAATTGTCGCCGCAAGCGGCTCCATCGGTGCTGCGCACCTGAATTCCTCATGTTGTGGGATGACAGCTTACGCTGTCTGTTATGAACATGCAGAAAGTGTCTTACGTGCAAGCACGACGACTCTTTCTGCATATTCCTAACGACTGTGCATAGTAATTTCTTTACAGAATGTTAACATTTGTTTTTCTTTTGTTCTGGTATAATGAAATCAGGAGAGCTGCGGCTGATGAATACATAGCTGCCGGCTCCCGGATTGTGCAAGTACCGGCAATCTGCATCCTGTATGTTATATCGTGCATGAAGTGCACAGCTGCGGAGGGAATGCTTATGAAACAACTGCAGAAAGACAGATGGAATCACGGCATAGCACACAATGAAAAAGACAGGAGTGTTCAGGCATTTCTGGAACGAACGGGAACCGATGACTATATTCAGGCTGCTCCTGAAATGATGAAGGAGGATGTTCTGGACAAAGAGAACCTGCACGCATTTCTGCAGGAATTTGCGGAAAAACGCGGGTTTTCACAGACTCTGGATGCTCTTGCATACGCAGAGCTTCAACACGAAGGACAGTACCGGAGCGGAAAAAAACACATACCTTATATCTGCCACCCGATGATGGTCGCGGTGCAGGCAATCTCGATGGGGTTTGAGGATGACAGCCTTCTGGCGGCGTGCCTCCTCCACGATGTGCTGGAGGACTGCGGTGTAGAGCCGGATGAGCTTCCTGTAGCGGATGATACGGTTAAAATCGTAAAGCTTTTGACCCGTGACAAGGAAACAGGATGTACCGAAAGCGGGCGGGACGCATATTACACAGCGATTGCGGAGATTCCCGAGGCAGTGATTGTAAAGCTTCTCGACCGGAGCAGCAATCTGTCGGATATGGCGATGGGTTTTTCACGAAGAAAGATGCTGCTTTATCTCGAAGAGACAAAAAGATGGATTTATCCGCTGATCGAAAAGGCGGAAGAATACTACCCTGAAAAACGGGCACAGATCCTGACGCTGAAATATCATATGATCAGTATACAAAGGACAGTAGAGCGCCTTGGAAATGAAAATTGTGTAACTGTTCTGAAACCATGAACAGATACAAAAATGTTTCGAATGAACAGGCGAAAAAACAGTTGGCGAAAGATAAGAAAGATGCCGCGTTCATCTGAGCGCGGCTTTTTTTCTGCTGAAGAATAACTTGCATTTATACAGAATAAGGTTACAATAAAAGAAGAACTTGAACGATGTGATTTTCGGACGGGCACGCATCAGGGCCTTTCACCCATCTGCAGGCAGGCTTGCGTGGGTTCAGGCCTTTTGGCGCTGCATTCATCATTTCAAAGGAGAAGCGTATGAAAAAGAAATCAGCCATGTATCTGGCGTTTCTTGTCTCTGGATGTCTTCTGTTCAGCGCATGCGGGGACAGCAGGCCCGGAAAAGAGAATAAAGGGGCAGACGGAGCGGAAAACCCGTCGCCGATCGCTGAAGCTCCAGATAGTTCAATGTACCTGAAAATTGCCGATGAAGAGGCAGATACTTTTGACCCGCAATGTACTTCGACCTACTATACTGTGCCTCTGAATATTTTTGACCGCCTTGTGGAAGTGGAATCCGACCCGGAAAACCATTCCAGTCAGATTGTACCGTCGCTTGCGGACTCCTGGGAAATTTCCGATGACGGCCTTGTTTATACATTTGAGCTGCATCCGGGTGTAACCTACAGTAATGGATCTCCATTGACATCCGAGGACGTGGAATACACTTTCACCCGCCTGCTTACTTATCCGGAAGCGGTAAATCAGGATTTTGCAATCGGGATTCTTGGAGCGCATGATCTTCATAATGGAGATACTGACACGCTCGAAGGGTTCAAAGTGATAGATGATGAGCACTTTTCCATAACGCTGGAGCAGCCGTATGCCGCTTTTCTGGCAGGGCTTTCCACACCGGGGGCTTCGATCCTTGATAAGGAAACAACAACGGAGGCTGGGGAGCTTTTCGGGACGGATCCTTCCTGTACAATTGGAACCGGCCCCTTTATCCTGGATGAGGTGGTGCCGAACTCACATATTCTTTTATCGGCCAACCGGAATTGCTGGTCCGGTCCGCCGCTTTCGGCCGGTATCCGGATCAATCTGGTGGAGGATGGGGAGACTCTCAGGCTGATGTTCTCAGAGGGACAGCTGGATATTCTGGATCTGGAAACTTTGGGAAATGAAGCGGAGTTTTTTGTACATGGAGACACCTATCAGGAACAGCTGGTCCAGGGAATGCGCGTAGGCATCAACTATGTCGCACTGAATCAGTCGATTGCCCCGCTTGACAATGTCAAGGTGCGAAAAGCAATGCAGATGGGGCTGAACCGCCGGACGATTCTTCAGGCCGCATGCAGCGGAAGGGGCGAGATAGAGAACGGCATATTCCCACATGGCCTGATCGGATTCAATCCGGACCTGGATGAAATTCCTTATGACCCGGAAGAAGCCCGGCGGCTGCTTGCGGAAGCAGGTTATCCTGACGGTTTTTCACTGGATTTTTCGATGTCTGAATCCATATCCTCAGAAACAAAGGACCTGGTTGGGATTATCGCGGATATGTGGAGCAGAATCGGAATCAATGTACATGTGTACGAGTTGGATGAGGATTCCTTCATGACGATGAGAAAGGGAGGAAGCATTGCCTGCTACGTATCTTCCTGGTCCGCCGATTTTAATGATCCGGATAATTTTATCTATACTTTTTTCGGAAGCCGTGAAAATTCAAGAAACCGCAGCCTGTGCCTTGAGGACGATGAACTGATCGACAGAGTATATAATGCCAGGGCTATTGTATCCGAAGAGGAACGGATCGCAGAATACCAGGAACTTGAAAAGATCCTGATCCAGGATATGGCGTGCTGGGTGCCGCTCTTTTCGCAGCAGCATATATTTGCTTTGAACAGCCGGGTGGAAGGTTTCCAGGTTTCCTGGAACGGCTGGTCCAGCAACAGTTACCGAAACGTATCCATTAAACAATCGTAACTATACAATACTTCTGCTTTAAGATGCAGGCAGCTGAAGGAAGGAACACAGATGCACTCAATTCAGACAAAGATAACAGCGGTAACAATCACTGCTATTATCTTAAGTATCCTCTTTGCCGGAGGTATCGGCATCACGGCTCTGAATCGTGTCGGAAATGCTGATTCTACAAGAGAAATCACACTGATCAGCGAAAACCGGAGGCAGACGCTGAACGAATATATGACGAAAATTGAGCAGTCGGTCAATATGGTCGCCCATTATGCCGTGGAAGAACTGGACAGTGTGCGCCTGGCGCAGGCAGATGTGATCGGGGCGGACGGTTATGTGCTCAGGTCAGAAGTACCGGATAAGTTGACGGATGGGCAGCGCGCGCTGAACGGCTATCTTTACAGCTACAGCTCGAATGTGAAAAACGTATTTCAGACTGTGGCAAATCATACCCCCGGAGTCATTACATACTATTATCGGATGAATTCCCAGATTTCCCGCCAGGAACAGGGATTTCTGGTAACAAGAATCAATACACCGGCATTTGTTGAGAATCCTGTGACAGATCTCTATGCTTTTGAGGAGGATGACACCGAGCACGTCGGATGGTATTACACTCCTCTGAAAGCAGGGCACCCTGTATGGATGGGACCGTATTACAATGATAATCTCAACGTATCAATGTTTTCGTACATTGTCCCGATTTATAAAACCGGTACTTTTATGGGTGTGATCGGGATGGACATTGATTACAACACGATTGTGGATCAGATCAAGGGTGTTTCGATTTATAAAACAGGCTATGCCTGCCTTACCGATTCAGATGGTGTGATTGTTTATCATCCTACGCTGGAGAGCGGACATAATATCAGTACAGTGGATGAAAGGCTCACTTCAGCAATACAGAGCCTCTCCAACAATTCGGCCTCCGAGATTGTCGAGTACAGCTATGAAGGTGTTGAAAAAAAGGCCGCATGTACGACGCTGGAAAACGGGCTGAAGCTGATTGTTACAGTGCCTCTGTCGGAAATCAATTCCGTGGCGCGGGAAATGGCCAATAAGGTGATTCTTCTCGCGATTCTGATCGTCCTGTGTGCTTCGCTGTTTATCACATCCATCACCAGACGAATCGTTCTGCCGCTCCGCCGCCTCACGGATGCTTCGGTGGCGGTAATGAACGCAGACTATGATGTAGATCTTAATTACCGTGTCAGTAATGATGAAGTGGGTATCCTGACCAATGCTTTCCAGCATCTTGTGGATCACCTGAAGATTCACATCAGTGACCTTAACAGCAAGGCATATAAGGATTCCCTTACATCCGTTCGAAATAAAGCAGGTTATGAAATATTCACCCGCAAGATAAATGACCAGATTTCGAACAATACGAGCGAAGAGGCGCTGGAGTTTGCCGTGATTATGTTTGACTGCAATGATCTGAAGGAGATCAATGACACTTATGGTCATGAGAAGGGAGACGTATATCTGCAGAATTCCTGCCGCACGATCTGCAGGACATTCGTACACAGTCCTGTATTCCGCATCGGCGGCGATGAGTTTGTTGCGATTCTGCAGGGAGAGGATTATGAGCACCGGGAGGAACGCTTCCGTGACTTTATGAAAAAGCAGGAAGAAGAGCCGGACAGCATTCCTCCGTGGGAGAGGATGAGCGTGGCGGGCGGTATGGCGGTGTTTGAGCCGGGTAAAGACCAGTCGCTCGAGGAGGTGCTGAAGCGGGCAGATAAACTGATGTACGAGAATAAGAAGATGTGGCATGATAAATCCCAGAGGGATGTACGGCCTTCCGTACAAGATTGATTTCCCGGGGCAGGTATGCATAGAGAAGCGATGGCTTCCTCGGTTCAGCTTTCTGGGATACACATATCTTGCGTATCTGTAACTGTTCAGCACCCCATGGACATGATCGGAAAATCGAATGAAATGCTTGCA
>CAMOXX010000054.1 GCA_946629475.1 uncultured Blautia sp.
AGACTATAATCAAACGGCAAATCACAGTCGATATGTTTCGTAATGACTGGTTAGACACAATCATTTAGGCTTTTACCGATATGCAGCGGGTCCTTTAGGAATCTATCACTGCAATCTTCGGTTCAAAACCAAGCTGCTTCAGCATCTGGAGATCTCGCTTCCTGGCGTTTTTGAGATTCCAGTTGTTGCCCCGCCGTTCCATTTTCATGCATCTTGCCATCAGCAGGATATCATGGACGGAAATGGCATTGTTGTCGAGTTTCTTTACCGCGGCGATCATTTTCTGATGGATCTGTCCGGTGATAAGCATCAGGAACGCGAAGCCCTGTTCCTTGTAGTAGTCCTGAATCATAAGGTCATTGAAGTCCGCCTTATTCTTCACATACTGGTAAAGCGTTTCAATACCCCACCGTTTTTTGTAACCGCCGAATACCTCTTCTGCAGATTTGGCGCTGTTGCTCTGCAGGACGTATACACCGAAAGTTTCTTTGCTTTGCTCAAACTTTTCCTGTGTATATCCGGAACGCCCAAGTTCCATGCAGTGCTGGTAGTTGTAGCGGCATTTTTCGTTTTCATCGATGTCACGGAAGACATAAACGTAGGTATTATCAGATATTCTCCGGGACATATATTCGATCCTGGTATGCTTCTTGCCGGACCTATAGTAAAAACTGTCTGTATATTGGATATCCTTCATGGCATTCCGAAAGATATCTGTATTGGAGGGAACCGGAATGATGTACGTATTGTCGTTTGCTGAAAGGAGCTTCAGGTTTTTTGCACTGTAGAACCCCCGGTCCACTACAAACAGGATCCCGGAAAACGTAAGCAGCTCAGCTATGTCTTCGATTGTGGATTTATCATTGCATGCGCCGCGATACATACGCGCAAAAAGAGGAACACCGGTGTTGATATCGTATCCCATAAGAAGGTTCACCTGGTCTTCCTTAAGGCAGTTGAATTTATATCCAGCCTCTCCGAGATCATTTTCGTCGGAACAGCACCGGATGGCATGGCCATCAATGGCAACGGCGGAAGATGAATTCAGGACTGCCGCGTTTTCATAGTTAACAACTCTCGTTGTGCGGCGGCCAAGATCATCAAGCAGGTTTCCAAGGGCTGTTTTCCCCATTTTGAAGGAGAACTGCTTATATTCCTGAGACATCCAGCTCTGTTCATAATAAGCCTGTACCTGGTCAAGATGAACAAAGCCGTTTGCATACAGAATGCAGGCGTAAGCAAAGATCTGGGAAGCGCGGTCTGCCGGAAAACAGTTTTTCAATGCAGCGAGAATATCCTTTGTGATCTCGCCGATCAGGGCATACTGCCCGTACTCAAGGACGGTGATCTCATCCCGGGATTCATCACCGGCATATAGATGATAGTTCCGGTTCGGGATGAACCCGGTGCCGGGAACGATGGTACCTATACTTTTCCCGGTCTTTTTGCCCCATCTTCCACTGGGGAGGCGCAGGGACTGGTACATATATACGTAATAATGACCACTAATGAGTTTGATCTCAGTACAGGGGCCAGGTCGGTACTGTTTGATCTCTTCAGGGATTTTGGTTTCAGCCATGGTATCGGTCCTCATTCATATCGGTAATATCTCAAAGAAAATGATACCACAAGCCGAGTGAAATAGCAACTAAAAAATGCCGATTTTGCTTGATTTTACGCGGTTTTCAAGGTGCGCGATTCATCCGCAAACGAACTCGTATCGGTAGAGCATATCGGTAAAATAATCAATGATTGTGTTTAAATATAGAAAATTAGAATATATTTAATGAAATATATCAGTTTTACTTTATATTTATCTGATGTTAAGATCAAATCAGAAGCCGGCAGCCGGAACATACAGGCTGCCTGTTGAGATAATCGTTATGATATGTTCGTTATGGGAGGAGGACACAATGACCCTGAATGAATTGCTGACGATGTGCAGAACAGTACGGATGGATATACTGACCATGGTCCACGAAGCCGGATCCGGACATCCGGGCGGCTCTCTTTCTGCGGCAGAGATCATGACAGCTCTATATTTTGGAGATGTGATGCATGTAGACCCCGAAAATCCCGACTGGGAGGACCGGGACAGATTTATCCTTTCAAAAGGTCATGTCGCGCCGGTTCTTTACAGCGTTCTTGCAAGAAAGGGGTTTTTCCCGACAGAAGAACTGAAGACGCTCAGACAATTCGGCAGTATTCTGCAGGGTCATCCGCATAAGATGAGCACTCCGGGTCTTGACTGCTCCTCCGGATCCCTCGGCCAGGGGCTTTCTGTGGCAAACGGAATCGCGATCGGCCTGAAGAAGCAGAATAAAGACAGCAGGGTTTACTGCCTCCTGGGAGACGGCGAGCTTCAGGAAGGACAGATCTGGGAAGCTGTTATGACCGCAGCCCAGCATAAGCTGGACAATGTCTGCGCGATTGTGGATTACAACCATGTTCAGCTGGATGGCACTACCGAAGATATTAAAGATCTGGGAGACCTGGTTGAAAAATGGCATGCCTTTGGATGGAACGTGATCGAAGTTGACGGTCATAACCTGGAAGCTGTGCTGAAAGCATTTGCCATGGCAGCTGCATTTAAAGGAAAGCCTACTGTTCTGATCGCGAATACGGTTAAGGGCAAGGGCGTATCGTTTATGGAAAATGACTGCAACTGGCACGGTACCGCCCCCAATGCGGATCAGCTGGCACAGGCTCTGGAAGAAGTAAACAGATAAGGAGGACTTGGAAAATGGAAAAGATCCCAATGAGAGACGGATATGGAAAGGCCCTGCTTGAACTGTGTGCTGAAGAGGACAGCAAAGTGATGGTCCTGGACGCGGATGTGGCAAAATCTACGAGGACTGTATGGATCAGAGAGAAATATCCGGATAAGTTCCTGGATATGGGGATCTCGGAGCAGGATATGGTAGGAACGGCAGCTGGGCTGGCCTTGTCCGGCATGGTTCCGTTCTGCTCGACTTATTGTGTATTTCTGGCAGGCAGAGCCTGGGATCAGATCAGGACCACGGTATGCTATAATAATCTGAATGTCAAGTTCGGCGGCGCTCATGCAGGGATCTCCGTAGGTCCTGACGGCGCTACACATCAGGCTCTCGAAGACACCGCCATTACCCGGGTGCTTCCGAATATGACTGTAGTGGTACCCTGTGATGCGGAAGAGACGAGAAAAGCGACACTTGCGGTTGCAAAGGTAAACGGACCATGCTTCCTTCGTTTTGGTCGTGAGGCGGTTCCGGTCGTGACAGATGAATCCACACCTTTTGAACTGGGGAAGGCAAGGATTGTAAAGGACGGAACAGATGTTACGGTCTTTGCTAATGGCGCTATGGTTTACGAGGCATGCAATGCGGCAGAAAAACTGGCAGAGCAGGGAATTTCCGTCAGGATCTATGATCTGCATACAGTTAAGCCGCTTGATGTGGAGACTGTGGTAAGAGCCGCAAAAGAAACCGGCGCGGTGGTGACGGCAGAAGAGCATCAGATTTACGGAGGTATGGGAAGCGCTGTAGCAGAATGTCTGGCATTGAACTGTCCGGTTCCGATGGAGATGGTGGCGGTCAATGACAGTTTCGGGCAGTCCGGACAGCCGCAGGAGCTTATGGATTATTATGGTTTGAACGCCGCGGGAATTGAAGAAAAAATCCTGAAAGCAATAAGCAGAAAGTAAGTTTATCTGACAGACGGGCACAGCCGGGAAGGATACCGCTTCCGGCTGACGCGGGAGTAAAGACCAGGTGCGGGGTACCTGGTCTTTTTCCGATACCTGGGAGGAAAAGATGACGGATCATAATAAACTGATCAGGAGAATAACAGAGGAATACAGAATTCCGCAGACCGGAACAAACCTGAAAAAAGTGCTGGAGATCTGTCTGCCGGCGATGAACAGCCTGTGCGCGGATCCGCCTGAAGACTGGCTGAAATACAGTTTTTCCTTTCTGCAATCCCTCTTTTTTCCGGGAAATTTTAAAGTGGAGAAGGTTACTGAGCGCCGGAAAGCTGTCGAGTTTTATCTGAAGGTACTGAACAGGCTTTTTGAACGTGAACAGGCTGAGATTCCTTTTGACGCGAGGAGAGATTTCCGCCTTATGCAGCCGGAGGAAGAAGCATACTGCGGGATCCGGGAGGAATACAGCCGCTTTGAAAAAAGCTTTCATGAAGGTTTTGTGTATGCTTTTCTCCGCCTGTCCCGGGTGTGCACTCCGTACAATACGCTGGGACATGTGGCAGGCGTGCATCATGTCGCGATGCATATGGTAAGGCAGCTCCTCCATTCCGAAGTGAGTGTGGATCCGGGCCTGATGTCGGCAGCAGCCATGGTCCATGATATGGGAAAGTTCGGCTGCCGTCCCACGGAAGCAAGGAGAGTGCCGTACCTGCATTATTACTATACTTACCAGTTCTGCCGCCTGTACAATATTCCGGTGATCGGCAGCATCGCCTCGAATCATTCTGTGTGGGATCTGGAACTGGACAATCTCTCCTGTGAGAGCCTGCTGCTGATTTACGCTGATTTCCGGGTCAAGAGTGTCTTTGGCCCGGATCACAGCGAGCAGATCCATTTCTGGACCCTCAAAGAATCCTTTGATGTGATCCTGTCAAAACTCGACAATGTGGACGATGTCAAAAAGCAGCGCTACATGAGAGTATACGCAAAACTGAAGGATTTTGAGGATTATCTGATTTCTCTGGGCTGCAGCACAGGGCTCGATACCGAAGACGGAACGCCGGTTTTCAGTGCCGCAGATGAAGCAGGTGCCCGCTTTCATGAGGACGGAAGCTTCGTCGGACAGAAATATCCGGTTCTGATGAACGAACAGGAATTAACGGACTGCTTCAAACACCTGGCGATCCGATTCAACCTGTCCGTTATGCATGATTCGAACGACGAGGAACGGTTCAGGACTCTGCTGGAACGTATCCGCAGCGAAAAGGACTGGAGGCATGTACGGGCTTTCCTGACAGCAGCAGGAGAATACTCGGTTTATTTTCCGCAGGAACAGAAAAAACGTCTGCTGAGATTCCTGGGCGGTATGATGTCACATCAGGAAGGAGATATCCGCAGACAGGCGGCTTCGCTCGCAGGCAGAATTATCGCGGATTATGAGATCCGCTTTACCAAGGAGATCCCGTCGGGATATGAATGCCCGAACCTGGGGGATTCCATGATTCATGCATGGGAAAGCTTTCTGGACCGGATTCTTTCGCCGGAGCCCTATATGCAGGATCGTCAGATCCGCTGGACAGGTTATGCACTGAAAACAGTCATCGACACACTGCTGAAAGCGCTGCCGGACCAGCAGAAAAGCAGACTGATCCATGTATATGCCGAAAGGTGCCGCAGCCTGGCTTATTCTGACCTGATTGTTTTCATCCTAATCGATTGCGTTTCCCAGATTCCATACCGCTGCTGTGAGGAAGAAGACATCCGGATCCTGAGTGGTTTTGCTTCCCTGCTGGCACGGAAAAAGACCGGCGAGATCCGGGTAGCAGCCATGTGGTTCCTGCTGGGATGGCTCCGACAGGGATTCCGGCCGGAAGAATCCTATGCCTGTATTACCGGAATGGACAAAGAGACCATTGCCGGGGAAAACTACTGCCTGCGCTATCTGGATGCCAGGATCAATGAATTTTTCGGCATCCCAAGCGTGAAAGGGATCGGCGTTTATGATCTGTCCAGCCTGTATCTGGAAAACCAGAGGGCGGGAATCCCCTGGATTTACAAGTATCTGAATCTTGAGATCCTGCATAAGCTTTATGAAGAGCGGAGCGATGAAAATGAAGTTTACCAGTATGCATCACATCTGCTTCATCTGCTGCAGTTCGGGGGCAGGATCGTCAACAGGCTTCAGGCGGGGGAGCATCTTCTGGATGTGATGAAGCATCTGAAGGCGCCCCAGCGGTACGAGATCCTTCTGGAGCTTGCAAGAGCGCTTGAGATTAACGAGTATTCGGTTGCAAAATATATACCGTCTTTTCTCGGGAAGCTTCTGTTCTGTCTTTCGGGTATGGAACAGCATGATTTTCTGGAGCATCTGAAAACGCTGATTACGGGGAGCAGCAAAAAGGCCGCCGTTGTCGCGCTTGAGACAGTGGGCGTATATCTGGAGCAGTTTCCTGAAAATCCCGCTTCAGCTGATGAAGGCCTGCAGAAAGAAGCGCTGGGTCTTCTGTGTATCGGCCTGTCCCATTACGAGGTGGAAATCTCGCGGGAAAGCCTTTACATTACAGGCCAGAGACTATTCGGCGGAAAGGCATTTTCTCTTGCACGCAAGGAATTATATTTCTCTTTTATGGCCAGAAAGATTCTGTCACTGACCGGATTTGAAGGGGGAAGCCTGACACGATATTTTACCGCTGCTGCACTGCATTACATTTATACTTTTATTTCAGACTATGAGCAGGCCTGTCACGGACTGCCTCTGCATGAGCAGAACCTTCCGTACGCTTTCTTCCCCGGAACCTTTGATCCTTTCTCGCTTGGACATACAAGGATCGTGCAGGAAATCCGGGATATGGGGTTCCGGGTATATCTGGCTGCCGACGAGTTTTCCTGGTCCAAGCGGGCTCAGCCTTTTGAAATTCGCCGGAAGATTATCGAAATGTCTACGGCCCAGATACAGGATGTATATCTGTTTCCGGAGGAAATACCTGTAAATATCGCCTTTCCGGAGGATATCCGCAGGCTGGTCGCCGCGATGAACGGAAAAAAACCCGCGCTGGTGGCCGGCAGCGATGTGATAGTCAATGCATCCGCATACCGGAAAAAAGCCGTAAAAGATTCTGTCCAGACTCTGCCTCATATTATCTTTTCCAGAGACAGTTCCGACCTGAATGAAAAAGAGATTTGCGGAAAATTGTCGGAGAAGCCGATATTTGTCCGCCTGCCTTCCCATCTGGAGAGCATCAGTTCCACCATGATCCGGGATAATATAAACGAGGGAAGGGAGATCTCCACCCTGGTCAGCAGCCTTGCGGAAAATTATATCCGGAACTACGGACTGTATGCCATGGAACCGGCATATAAGAAGGCTGCAGTCTGCCTTCCGGTTGAGACGGTGATCGCACCGGGTGTCATTTCTATTGTTGAGGTAAAACAGGAACGCAGAATCTGCGGAAAGGTGTGGTATCATGAAATCAGTCAGGGAGACCTCTATGAGGAATGCCAGGATGTGGAGACGGCATCTGTCCTGCGCAGCCTGGTTTCAGGCAGGGTCGCGGTCATCACCCGACTCGAAGGAGAGGTAAGCGAAACAGATGACAAGAGGCTGACGGCCGTGAACGAAGCGCTGGAATGGTTCCAGGAAAACAGCTTTTCCTATGCCCTTTGTTTCTGCCTGCACAGATATGAAGATACATTGAAGACGCACGGGTTCGTGCCGGTTGCAGGGATCCGGGATGTGGGAATCGTTGATCTGAGAAATCCCGTGGTTCTGTTTTATGACACGGCCACAGCTGTCAAGGAGCCTCTTTCTCTCAGTCTGAAAGTCCGCCTGGCTGTAAGGTCCTCCCATCTGGCTCTTCTGGAGGCCATAACGGGTATGTTTCCGGGGCAGCTGGTGCTGTGCTTTGAGTCAGGCGTCATGAACCATCGCCTTGTCAGGCTGATCACGGAAGAGAACCCGCGCACTGAAGGGGAGGAAGATCTGAAATATCCTCCGAAAATGTGTGTGCCTTTCGGAAAGATCCTGAAGGGCAATGTTGTTCCGGAGACGGTGACAAAAGGACTGGATACCGAAAAAGTATACGATGAAGATCTGGAGCATTTTACCATCTCTGAATTCCCGGGGTATGCTTCACTGGATCTCCAGATCCGCGCGATCCGTTCGTTTTACAGGCCGCTGATCCTGGTGGATGATCTGTATCACAGCGGATATCGTGCCGAAAAGATTCTGGAATCCTGTGAAAAAGCAGGGATAAGTGAACTGCAGCTGATCACCGGGGTGCTGTCGGGAAGAGGGAAAGATCTGGCCCGTTCCCGTGGGATACCGATTCGTTCGGTCTATTCGGTTCCGAATATGAAAACCTGGTTCATCGAATCAGATCTGTATCCGTTTCTTGGAGGAGACAGTGCGGGCATTGACGGCAGCAGGGCTTCTGAGGATGGACAAAGATCATCGGCACCGCCGTTATCGCTTCCATCTGTCAACACCATTCTTCCTTATGAAGTACCCGGATTTTTAAGGGATGTGGACCTTTCATCAGTCTATCATCTGTCTGAGGTCTGTCTTGCCAACGCCCGAAATATCTTCATGGCTCTTGAAGAAGAATACAGCCGCCTGTACGGCAGGCGTCTGGTTACAGAGCGCCTGAGAGAGGTCATCGCGCAGCCAAGACATCCCGACAGCATTAATTTCGACGAAACCATGCTTCAGGAGCTGACATCTGCAGTGATCGCACAGCAGCTGAAACGTTTGCACAGGCTGAAATATCCGACGAACCGGAAATAAAGGACCGGAGGGAGTGACCAGATGAAAAAACTGACAGATCTCGTCATGATGGACGAGAATAAAGATAAAATGCTGAAAATTACTGGTGCGGCACCTGAGATCAGCTGGCTGTGCCGGGATGAAGGAAGAAAAGTCCGGGTCCATATGGCTGGTCTGGGAGATGTTGGCCAGAATGTGGCGATTGGCCTTACAACCCTTGGAGGGGAAAAAATATCCGGACTTGGCCTGTACGATCTGAACGAAATGCAGTGCCGGCGGATGCAGACAGAGCTGTCGCAGATTGCGGATCCCTTTACGGGGAGAGTTTTTCCGCATATTAAGCTGCTGAAGAAGGAAGAACTCTTTGACTGTGATGTGTTTTTGTTCTGTGCCACCCGTTCTGTTCCTGACCTGAATTCAGGAATTACCGATGTCAGGATGGCACAGTACGCCGCAAATAAACCGATCGTGGAAAGCTACGCCGGACAGGCGGCTGAAGATGGATATCGCGGGCTGTTCATCGTGGTTTCGGATCCCGTGGATCTGCTGTGTCTGGCTGCCGCCCGGACAGGGTGCGGACAGATACAGCAGCCACAGTCGCAGAAGGAGTTTAGCTCACAGAAAAAGCAGCCGCCAGCCGGCAGGCCTGTGCATCCTCTGCACCCGCTGCAGTTCCAGGGCTGCGGACTCGGCGTCATGAATGCGAGAGCTGCTTATTATGCGCGCCAGGACAGCAGATTTTCCGTATATCTTGAGGAGGGGAGGGCTTTCGGACCCCATGGGAAGGATCTGGTCATTGCAAACAGCATTCTTCCGGAGCATTATGACGAGTCGCTTTCCGAAGAACTTACAGATCTGACGGTATCGGCAAATCACAGGGTTCGCGCACTTGGATTCAAGCCCTTTATCGCGCCGGCCTATTCCTCAGCTGTCTTTACGGTTCTTGCGATCCTTTCCGGGGAATATAATTACAGTGCCTGTTATCTGAACGGTCTGTATTTCGGAGCAAAAAACCGAACGACCCCGGACGGGGCAGACTGGGAGATCAGGGATCTTCCGGATCCGCTGTTTGCAAGGCTGGAGAGGGCATACAGGAATCTGGAAGAAAGCGGTTACTCAGAATAAAGCAGAGCGGATTCGTGTAAAAAAATGCAAGCAGGGCAGCGCCGATAACAGGGCAGACCCGGACTATATAAAGCTTCGCCATGAGTTTGTATCTCATGGCGAAGCTTTTTAAGTCCGGATCTGTTTTTATCAGGTCGTTATGATCATCCTTCCCTCCGGCATGCTGTAATAAAGCATCCAGTCCGCTTCCGAAACACAGCAGGCCCTGATGATTTCCTGAAGATGGGCACTCTTCTGGTCCATCTCAGCCAGCAGGTTGGGAAAGTTGTCAAGCTTGCCGGGCGCGAAGGTCTGTGTCCTGTTGTTGTCGTTGACAGCCGTGTAAAGGATGTTGGCTTCCACCAGGTCCTGGAAGATGTGGCTGCCGTAGGAGAGTTCCGGCATATATCCCGCACCCGTTTCCGAGATTTCACAGATGGCGTTGAACTCACTGATTTCGGCAAAGGAGCAGGGTACGCCAAGCTCCGGCGAGGAGGTACAGATGCGGCCGGGAGCGAAAAGAATCAGATTTTTTCCCTGCTCGCGAAGATGCCAGTTGATGGCACCAAGCGCACGGGCGACCTCATATTTCGCCTTATACTCCATGCGATAGTAGCCGATGGGATCGATCATGACGACATAGTCGAGCTTTAACTGCCGCGAAAGGCCCATGGAGGCATTGCTGCATTCCAGAAAGATATGATCTTTGTCTGACTGATCAGGGAGTGTAACGACTTCGTAGTCCTTTGCAACCTGCAGAGGGCGGCACTGCAGGAGGTTGATCATGTATTTCCCGTCTTTTGTCAGGTTGATGGTAAATTCGATATCTACCGGATAGTTATATTCTTCCTGAAGGCTGTAAAGGATCCGGCTGAATTCCTGCATCAGAGACTGATCTTTGACAATTCCGTCGCAGGAAATGTACCAGATATCCCGGTTGGAACCCATATCGCGGAAATAACGTTCGGCTTCGTAATCGTGGGACAGGAGTTTTCTTTTCAGATAGTAAGGCAGGCAGGGTTCGATCTCGTCCAGATCCACACTGGCAAAACCGTGCTTCTGAGTGTCGATCAGGTCGACCTTTCGCTGAGAAAACTGATGCCTCTCGGCGGAACTTGCAACGATCTGCCTGGCGGGGTCGTCGACGGAGACAAGTCTCGGGTAGGATCCCTGCATCCGGTCGACCGCTGCAGTACCGAGTCCCATGACCAGACGCAGCATTCCTGAACGTTCCTCCATATTCTGTCCGAATTTATAGGGACTCATGGAATAACCGACGCCCGCTGCAGCCGGCAGAAAATAATGATGATGACGTGAACCGGAGACTCTCTGTATGAGAAGAGCCATCTGCTCGTCCTGCTTTTCGAGTCCCCGCCTTTTGCGGTATTCCAGAGCGCCCATGCTCAGGGTACTGGCGTAGACGGTACGGATCGCGTCTTCAAATTCTTTCAGGTTTTCTTCACGGGTTCCCGAATTGGAACAGAATACTGACTCATATTTGCCGGCAAAGGCATTACCGAAGCCGTCTTCCAGAATACTGCTGGAACGCACGATGAAAGGATCCTGGCCATAATAATCCAGAAGGCGGAGGAACTGTTCCTCCAGATCGGTGGGAAACGAACCGCTCTGCAAGAGCTTTTTCATCTCGGGAGCCAGAGAAAAATAATTCTCTTCCTGCTTCTGTTTAACCCGCATCTCCCAGAAGTGATTGTGAACGATATAGGAATAAAAAACATCACAGCCGATATAAAAAGAGTCGTGGGGCTCAAGACAGGAAAAGGTATCCGGACAGCAGTTCTCGATGATCTTCCTGGCAAGAAGCATACCGCATGCCTTTCCGCCGATCATCCCTGTCCCGACCATATGGCTGCGGATCTCAAAATAATCCTCCGGAGCAAAATTCTTAAGCACGATGTCCTTCAGATGTTCATCACGCGTGACCATCTCGCTGCACATCAGCTCACACAGCCTTGAAATATCTTCGCCCATCTGATACTTCAGCTGAGTTTTCCGGAAGAAACGGTCCCAGTAATCCTCGTGCTGGTCTTCGCTCTGCGCCATGGTCCGGTTCATCAGGCTGTAGAAATGACTGATGCTGACGCCTTCTGTCGCAAGGTAGAAGCGGCTGCTGTTCTTTTCATATACATGTGGGAGGAACATGGTGGGAGAATAGCGCTGCCAGACCTTCATAGGACGGATAAAGCAGCTTTCACCATCCGGGTACAGATCCACAAATACCTGCGTATTGTCACGGATCTTGGCGATGGTGGAATAAGAATGCCTTCCCCTGATTATGGGATAATAGGCGCAGCATCCGGTCTGGTTTACAAGAGGGCCGATGATGGAAAAGAAATTCGCCATCATCAGATCGGTGGACCATGCGGTCTGCAGCCTTGACAGGCTGTCGAAGAGATAGCAGGTATCTGCCGGGCCGTTTTTGATCAGATTGTAGAGACGTACAGTAAAATCTTCGAACTTGTGATCCAGATCAAAAGTAAGGACCCGGATCCCTTCCGCTTCGGAAACAAGAGATTCATGTCCGGCAAAACGGACATATACAAAGGGATGCCGGTCCCGTATGGCCTGATGCGCGAAATGTTCGGCAAAGGGGATCAGATCTTCGGGGTCCGTGGTCTGCCAGACTACATTATCGCCGGAGCGCAGGTAATTAAAGACGGTGTCCATCTCAGGGATACCGGTCAGAATTCGTTCTGAAGCTGTCATGGCTTTCTCCTGTATATGAAGGGATTCATATGCGGCATCAATTTACAGTCTGCGTGAAAGCAGTTCCCTGCAGGCTGAGATATGTTCCGAATTCACGGGCCTTTTCCCGGATATCAGGAATCCTTTCGATGCTGCCTGGAAGGTTGGCTGTGGCAATAAGGGCGAATCTGCCCGGGAGGGTAAAGCCCTTGTTCATGGAAAGGGAATCAATCAGCTGTCTCGCCACAAGATCCGATCCACTGTAGCCGGAAACGATCAGCGAAAAGAGCTGCTTGCTGTAAAAGGGTTTTTTCCGGAAAAGAGAGGTCAGGCGGTTGATCATCGCAGTCAGGCTGGCGCTCAGCGCATCGTTGTAGTTCGGGCACAGCAGTACCAGTCGGTCGCACCATTCCAGTGCGGGATAAACTTCTTCCACGATGGTACCGCCGTAAAAACAGCTGAGATTTTTGCTGTAATACATGCAGGTCTCAAAAGAGCAGCCTGCGCAGTCTTTTACATCTTTGTTGCGAAGGGAGATTTCGCGGGTCTGCGCATCCGCCCGGATGCCATTTTTAACATAATTCCAGAGCTGCAGGGTATTGGAAGTAGCCTGGTTGCAGGAATGCACGCAGAGAATTCTGGGGACCGCTCCTCTCACGAAACGGAAGTTCATCAGCCGGTGAACCAGATCCGTTGCAGCTGCTTTATATGCAGAAGTCAGATCCGTACCCAGGTTTCCGGCGCTGACCGTGAAATTATAGAGGCTCCCTGTGCCTTCCACCAGGCTTTTTCCGATCAGAGCGCAGCCTGCCATGGAAAGAGTCAGGGCCAGTTCGGAAGCGGCAGATTTGGTATACAGTTCTGTTTCGCCATCCACAATCATGGCGGCGGCAGAGTTGTTCATGCAGCCCGGATTCAGCCTGATCAGCCGGATCATGGCGCTGAGGGTCAGATTGATTCCGCCCTGCCCGAGCGCAATAATGAAA
>CAMOXX010000055.1 GCA_946629475.1 uncultured Blautia sp.
GCAGTGTGGTCCTGGAGTTTACGAATGAGACTGATGAACCGCTGATGCTCGCTCCCGCCGGTGACGGCGAAGAGGAGGCCGGCGGTACAGACGCAGCACAAAGCGGCGATGAACAGATCATAATCGGTACGGGAGAAGCCGCTTCGGTTCCGGTTCCGCTGACAAACGGGGGCGGCTCTCTGGTTATCACCATCGGGGATACACCTCACGAATTCAGGTTTGCAGCTGCCCGGGATGCTTGAGAGCGTTTCCTCCCCACATGTTTATACGCGGACCGCAATCCCGTTTACAGTAACTTCCTGGTCGAGCGGGATCACCAGGCATTTCCGGCCGTCCACTATGCGGGTCTCGATCAGCTGAGCCTGCTCCGGTGATACACGTATCCTGATCTCGGAGGAGACAATCTCCATTGTTTTGGTGTTTGTGATGTTCGCGGCCATGAGCGACGTATTTTCACCGGCCGTGTTGTCGTATGTTTCATCGAAGCCGGCGAGGCTCTCCTCATCGGCCCCGCTTTCTTCCAGAACTCTTCTTACCTCGGATTTGGTAAGAACTACCGGATCCGGTTCTTCTTTCATGCTTTCGATGATTTCGCTGAGCTTTTCGTGAATATTCACGACCGTCTCATATGTACATTCCTCCCCGAGTGTTTCCTCGACCACCGCGTTAAAGGAATCCTTCTGAGCTGCAGGGGGAAGCGGAGGAGTGCATCCAAACATATCGTACACAAATTCTGCGTGATTCTGCTCTGCCTTTTTGGCATAATATAGGATTTCGTGCAGATTGGTTCCCCGGTCGGTGAAGGCGGGGAACAGGAACCCTGTCTCCGGCATATCGACGATCCAGTCGCGGATCCGGTCCTCGATCCGGTTGGTATCCGCATTGTAGCACAGACCGGCTTTGGAAAGGTTCACCGGACAGATGCTGCAGATGATGTGTTCATAGACCTCCTCGGAAGCGTCGAACATTTCCAAACCGTCGGAGGATTTCCCGGGGATGTCATAAACGCCGTGCACCAGGATGATGTAATAATTCTCGGCGAAGTCAAATTTTTCGATGATCATCTGATAGAACCGGTCCAGGAGATCGGGATCTTCCAGCCGGCTTTTTACAAGCAGCCGCAGAAATTCGTGTGTACTGCCTTCCGCCTCCGCCTCGAGGGGAAAGGCGGCAGTGATCAGGTTCCGGCCAATTGTCCCGGACAGAGTTTTTTTGAAAATATCAAAATATTTGAACATTTCTTCCTGCGGAAGGGAGAGAAAGCTCTGCGAGAGCTCGGTCTTTCTCTGCTTTTCGGCATCTACGTAGCACCCGCAGATCCGGGTGAGGCAGCAGCGGTCCTCCTTCAGCTGTTTTTTTATTTCAGCGATGTCTTTTCGGTTCATTATTTTCCTCCCCAGATAACTGATTTTATGTAACTGTTCAGTACAGGGCGAAGCACTTGCCGCTGAGCCCGTCAAAAAACGAGATGCGTCTGTGAAGGTGCTGAACAGATACGATAATACTTGAAGCAAACCGAATTATAGCATAGAATGATGTCTGGGTCAAAAACTATGAGATAAGAGAGACGATGCAGAATGGCAAAGAAAGATTATCTGGAAATTATGCGGTCGGGAGGACACCTGGGAATCGGACAGCAGCTGATGATGACAATACAGCTCAGCATTCCGGCGATCCTGGCGCAGATCTCCTCTGTAATTATGGAATATATCGATGCCTCCATGGTGGGGCAGCTCGGTCCGGATGCATCTGCTTCGATCGGCCTTGTGTCCTCCAGCACCTGGCTTGGCGGAGGGCTGATTGCGGCTGCCTCAACCGGATTTACGGTTCAGGTAGCCCACCGCATCGGAGCAGGAGATAAAAAAGGGGCGCGCGGAATTGTAAAGCATGGGCTGCTCGCCGTGCTGGTGTTCAGCTGTATTGCCGCTGCTGCCGGAATTCTGATCAGCGGCAGCCTTCCCGTATGGCTTGGAGGCGGTCAGGCGATCCGCCGGGACGCGTCTATGTATTTCCTTGTTTTTTCGTTTATGGCTCCGGCGATGGCCATGCGCTACACGGCTGGCGGAATGCTTCAGGGGAGCGGCAACATGAAGGTGCCGAGCACATTGAATATAATCTGCTGTTTTCTGGATGTCCTGTTCAATTCTTTTCTGATTTTCCCGACAAGAAGAGTGTCGGTTATGGGAATAGGCATAACGATTCCGGGAGCCGGGCTCCGGGTGACCGGAGCTGCGCTGGGCACTGGCTGCGCAGAGGCAGTGTGCGCAGGATGCATGCTCTGGTTTCTGCTGAGAAGGTCGGAGGACCTCCATCTGAGAAGAGGGGAAAAACATACGTTTCAGAGAAGGGAGCTTATTACCGCCGCAAAGATATCGGTACCGATCGCAGTCGAAAACGCGATTTCCGGGACGGCTTATGTTGCTGTGACGAGGATCATTTCGCCTCTCGGAACAGTTGCCCTTGCCGCGCATTCATTCGCAATTACAGTCGAAGGGCTCTGCTATATGCCGGGGTATGGAATCTCCGCGGCGGCAACGACCATGATCGGGCAGAGCATCGGAGCAGGCAGGAAGGATCTTACCCGAAAGCTTTCCTGGATATCGGTGGTGCTGGGAATGCTGGTGATGACCGGAACCGGCGTGCTGATGTACATTTTTGCCCCGCAGATGATCGGGATTCTGACGCCGGATCCGGATATCCGGGCTCTGGGAGCCCGCGTTCTGCGGATTGAGGCTTTCGCGGAACCGATGTTTGCCGCGTCCATCGTGGCATCCGGCGTATTCCGCGGGGCAGGGGATACGCTGGTTCCGAGTATCATGAACTTTGTGAGCATGTGGCTCGTTCGTCTCACGCTTGCCTCATGGCTTACTCCGAAAATGGGGCTTGTCGGCATGTGGACGGCCATGTGCATTGAACTGTGGTTCCGCGGAATTATTTTTCTCATCCGGCTTTACAAAAAGGGACGGGATGGCTTTCGGACGATTCCCGGGCAGGCTTATCGTCAACGCCAGAAGTAAACCGACGCTGACGATAATGCCTAGGAGGGATGTTCACGTTCTTCAGAGCCATGCCGGCGGGAAGAGATATCTTACGGTTTCGAGGACGGTCCCGAGATGGATCCCCTGGGTAAATACCGGATTGGTTACAATGCAAAGTCCAAGGAGAACCGGGATGCTGCTGATATAATATGACTCCTTCCGAAACAGCGATGCGTACACAAAACTCCAGAGACTGCACAGGACGCTGAGAAGAATAAGAGAGACTGCAATACCAGATACTGTGTAAACCGGGAGCTGTGCCGGAATAATCCGGATCAGCACCGCCGGAAGAAGCGCTGATGTGAGCAGCAGTACCGGTGAGAAGACCGATAGAAATCTCCACAGGCGTTCTTTCTGAGGAACGAGAGATGCGCCGATCCTCTGATAGTCCGTCGAAAAGCGCGTTCTTCCGAAAACGACAGCAGAGACAAAAATCAGAATTCTGCAGACGGCGAGAAAGCGGGACAGATTTCCCGGCAGCTCCGCTTCGCGTGCCCCCGGATCCGCCTGCACCTCCACGGTCTCGTAGATTACATGGATGGTGTCATCACCTGCGAGGTATTCCTCGTAAGTGAATAGCATGTCCTCGCTGAAAGAGGCAGGGTCTCCTGATATGGAAAGCTTTCCGGATGCAGCGACAGATCGGAGCAGGCTGCGCGTCGTCTCGCGGAGAACCGCTGCGTAGACTTTTTCCTTTAAAACTGCGCCGCGTGCAGTGGAGGTTGAACAGACATATTCTACAGCTTCCATCGGGATCTGCGGCCCTTCAGCTTCGTTCAGCTTTTCCGTCAGGACAAAGCCGCAGTCGAGCCTTCCGGACGCAACCTCCTGCTCAAGTGAGGAACGGTCCTTTACGCGGACGGTTCGATACAGGGTATCCTCGCTGAGAAAGCGGATCACTGCCTCACCGCACTCTGCTCCGTCACTTAATATTCCATAGGAAAGGGAATGGTTGCCGGGGAGGACAAGACAGTCAAAAAGATAGAGAAAAAGATACAGGATCCCGGCCAGAAAATAAAGGCCGGGTTTTTTCAGCTGTCTTCTGGTAAGGATTGTAAACCAGAGAACCATGCGTTTTAATTGATTCATTTTATTTCCCCTGTCAATTTTTCTGCAGCCAGGCCTGTGAGCATCATCAGGAGTCCGGCTCCTGCGGCTGAGAGTACTGCGCTTTTTGATGGACTGCCCATGAAGACTCCGCTCAGGCAGTCCTGCCATGTATGAACCGGCAGGAAACGGGGGATACCTTTCAGCATACCCGGAAGCATGGCAGAGGGAAAAAGACCGCCTCCCACGATGAACACCAGGATGCTGACCAGCAGGTAGAACAGGCTGCCGGATTCCCCGGAAGTGAAGGAATAAATCATGTGGATAAAAGCTGCAGTCGAAAAAGCGGGCACAGCAAGAATAATGAGATACGTGCCGTGAAAAACGGTGAGACTGCTGAAGAACGACAACAGGGTATAAACAATAGAAAGGAATAGAAACAGAACCAGCGTTACGACTGTGATCCTCGCGGCCGCCCTGGCTGCATCCCCTGTACCTGACCGCCTGAGACAGGTTCGGAATGCTTTGTTTTCACCCTTGTAGAGCTCCGCAAAGCTGATTCCGAACAGGATGCATGTCACGAAAAGCAGAATCGTCACGGTGTAGAACACAGGGATGCTGATTTCCCCGAAGGGGGAGATTACGGTGGTATGGAAGATGGTATCACGCTGGAGTGCGAGCGTCATGAAACGCGCGGATATATCATTGGCGATGGCGCCGGGAGATCCTTCGGCATCGTATTCGGCAGCAGTGTCGTAGATCGCGTAAACCGCGGACTCCCCGGTCTGAATAATGGAAAGGCCCGCATCCACAAGGTCGCGGAACATTCTCAGGGAGAGGAGCGACTGCGACGAGACCTGCACCCTGACCGGCGTGTTTACTCCGCTGTCGACATCCTCATAGATGTTTTCCGGAAGATATGCCGCAGCCTGAAAGCGCCCTGACGCAAGGCCTTCGGCTGCTTCATCCTCCCTTACCTCATGAAACCGGCAGATGCTCCGAACAGATTCCATGTTCTGAACCAGCTGCGTGCCCATTGAGATCGTAAAATCATTCCCCTCTGTCACGATGGCAACATCTATTCCGGGGAGTGTATTCTCCTCCCCCGAAGCATGGTACACCACAAAAGCCGCGCCTCCGATTACTGCGGCTGTGACAATGACGGTGAGCAGAAGCCTGGGAAGCACCATCAGGCCTTTTTTCCAGATCATACGGATGTAGATGAAAAACATATTGCGTCAGCTTTCCTTTCAGCCTTCCTTCAGTTTTTTTACGGCTTCATCGGCATTTATCCGGCAGAGAGTGCTTCCCGAAAGATAATAGAGGGAAGTGCACATGCGGATTTCCTGTTCATCGTGCGTAGACATTACGGCAATTCCACCGCGCTCCGTGTAGGAGAGGATATAGCGGCGGATGATCTCCTTCTGGTGGAGATCCAGTGAGGATGTCGGCTCATCCAGAATCATGATCCGCTGATTTTCGCATACAGCGCAGGCGATGGAAAGCCGTCTTTTCATGCCGCCTGAGAGATCCCTGACTTTTTGCGTCAGCATTTCCCGGAGAAGGAGCTGGTCGAGCACGGGGAGGCCGGCCGGTATGTTTTTTCCATACCACAGCTTCAGGTTGTCCAGGGCGCTCAGGTCCTCCATCAGCGGATTTTCCTGCGGCAGATAGGCGATCATCCGGGGAAACAGGCGGCGCTCGCGCATCATCTCATGACCGGAGCAGGTAAAGCTCCCGGAGGCAGGCTTCAGGATGCCGGCCAGAACGGAGAGGAGTGTGCTCTTTCCGCTGCCGTTGATTCCGAGAATCCCGACACAGTCCCCGGATGCGGCTTCAAACGATACATGATCAAGAACCGTTTTCCGCCGGAACCGGACGCAGATATCCCGCACCTCCATGCTTTCCACGGCTTTTCTGATGTTATTTTCCATCGGCGTTTTCGTTCTCCGTTAATCCTTTGCCATAAAGAAGACCTGCCAGTTCAGAGTCCTTGTCCAGAATGACGGTGTTGTTCTTCCCGGAAAGAGATTTTTTGAAGGCGTCCAGACTGCGGGTGAAATTATAAAACTCGGCCTTCTCCTCGGTATTGTAGGCTTCCTGCAGGATCCGCATGTACTCTGCCTCGCCCTCGGCCTCCAGAATCTCGGCCTGTTTTTCGGCGTCTGCCTTCATGACCACGACATCCCGGTCGGTCTCATTGCGGATTTTCTGGGCCTCCGATTCACCCTGCGCCTTGTAGGAGGCGGCGATATTCTGGCGCTCGGAGATCATTCGGGTGTAAACCGCTTCCTTATTATCATCCGGAAGATCCAGCGATTTGATTTCGGCGACCATTACTTCGATTCCGTAGTCACCGATATCGGAGTTGGCTTCATCCGTCAAAAGCTGTGTGAGCTTTTCGCCTCTCGCTTCGATGATCTCATCCTGGCTCATGGAGGAGATGACGTTTTTCTGCGCGTTGTACACCGCAGCCTCGATCCGCTCCTCAGCCCTCGCGTCCATCGCTTCCAGAGTACGGATGTAGCGGGTCGGATCCACAACCATCCACAGGACATAGTTGTCGGCGATCATGCTTTTTTTATCGCGGGTGATGACATCCGAGAGCGGAACATCGTAAAGCTTCAGGCTCTTGGAGATCAGCTGCACATTCTGGATGAAGGGCATCTTGAACTTGAGTCCCGGTTCAGATTCGATTTTTACGATTTTTCCGAACTGCCGCACCGCTGCGTAATGGTTCATTGGGACGGTATAGAAGGAACCGCCGGTGATCAGAACAACGATAAGCAGTACGACGGCGGCGGCCGTCAGCCTGATCTTGTTTTTCATTGCTGGTCATCCTCCTTTCCGCTGCCTGCGAATGAAGCAAAACTGTCGATGGGATACATCGTCTGGGTACTTCCGTCGCTGATGATGATTCTTGTGTTGGGGAGCACGTCCTCCATTGCCTCATAGAACATCCTCTGCTTTGTGATCAGCGGATTCAGGGAATACTGTTCGTACATGGCATTAAAGCGGGCAACCTGTCCTTCCGCCTCGGCGATGCGCGCCTGCTTCTGGGCTTCGGCATTCTGGATAATCTTATCCGCGTTTGCCTCGGCGGCCGGAAGCTGCTCGTTCTGGTACTGCTTTGCATTGTTGACCGCGGTATCCTTGCCCTGCTTTGCGGTCTCGACGGCCTTAAAGGCTCCGACGATCTCGGAAGTCGGGGGCTCGGCGTCCTGAACAGTGATGTTGATGATCTGCAGTCCGATATTCTGTTCAGCCAGGGATTCCTGGAGCTTTTCCTTAACCTGGGCCTGAATCTGGGATTTCCCTACCGTGATCGCGTCGTCGACGGTGAAATCGATCACGGTGGAGCGGATTGCGGCAAGAGCCATGTTTTTCAGGATCATCTCCGGTTCGGCGGAATGATACAGATAGGCCACGGGATCCGAGACCCTGTACTCCATATAAAAATCAATGTCGATCAGGTTAAAGTCCGAGGTGATCATGATACCCTCGGTGTCGACAGTGAAGTTCTGGCCGTCATTATTGACGGCGTATCCGATTCCGGTTCCGTGAATGGTGGTGTCGACTTTTTGGACATTCTGAAGAAACGGAATCTTGAAATACAGTCCGGCTGTATCGGTGCGGACGTGCTTGCCGAACATGGTGACGACCGCGGCTTCCTGTTCGTCCACGCGGTAATAGCTCCCGGAAATAATGGAAAACGCTGCAATCGCGAGAATGACCAGACCCGCGATCAGCGCTCCTGACGGGAGCTTTTTCGGAGGATGCAGCTTTCTTTTCGGTGCTTTGTTTGTACCGGGAGAGCCGGGCTCCTCCGGCTTTTTATCGTCCATTGTAAAGTTTACTTCTCCGTCCATGGTTCCCTCCTTACCAGTGATTGAGTGGTGGATAGTTCCTTTATGATAGACTACACCATACTGGCGGATTTGTAAATAATAGTTGTTGCAGTCCGGCCTTCCCTGTGCTATTCTAAGGAACTGTCACGAAATAACTTGTGCATTTTGCTTGTCTGCTTTCCCGATTGCGGCGTCTGAAAGCCTCGTCGATGTAAGCCGTAAAAACGTACGGAAGGAGTGAAACGAATGAAGAATACAGATGTCATCTGCATCGGGTCCGCGGTGCTTGATATCACGGCATTTCCGATAAAGGACCAGAAGAAATGGAAGGAAAAGCAGAGAATAGAAAAGATCCGGGCAGACATCGGGGGAGATGCCGCGAATCAGGCAGTGCGCCTTACGGATCTGGGGCTGAAGACGATTCTGTTTACTGCAGTCGGGGATGATCCGAACGGTCAGATTCTGCAGTCAATGCTTGAGAAAAGAGGTGTGCGGACGGAGCATATAGCAGTCAGGGAGAACTGTGCAACGGGAACCGCACTGGTACTGGTGAGTCAGGATGGAGTCCGCCGCACATTTTCTGTGGAAGGAGCCCACAGCACGCTTGCGATGGAGGATATAGAAGGTCTGCTTGAGAAAAGCGGAGATTATTTTGAAAGGAATAAAGTAAAAGCCCTCACGATCGCCAGCATCTTTTCGATGCCGTTTCTGGAGGGCCGGGGTCTTTTTGAACTGGTACAGGAGGCGGAAAAGCACGGGGTGCTGATCTTCGCGGATCTTGCGTCGGACAAGCTCAAGCAGGGAATGGCAGGTGTGCGGAGACTGCTGCCGTTCATCGACTGGTTCATGCCCAGCATGTATGATGCGTATGAGATGACCGGGGAGGAAAGCCCGGAAGGAGCAGCAGAAGCTTACAGGCTTGCAGGAGCAAAAAATGTAGTGATCAAGCTCGGGGAAAAGGGGTGCTATTTCCGGACTGAAACCGATTCGGGCTATATCCCGGCACCGGAGGTGAAAGCAGTCGATACCACCGGCGCGGGGGACTGTATGAATGCGGTGTTTATCAGCAGAATCCTGAAGGGGGAAGAAGTCAGGACCGCCCTTGCAAAGGCGTGCCTCGGCGCATCGCTGAGCACAGAAATTCACGGCGCTTCGGGCGGAAGAATCCTGGAGAAGGATTTAATCCTTCCCGTCTGATTCTGCCGGGGAAGTTATTTCCTTCTCCTTTTCTTTTTTTGTGATCCAGTCGACATAAATAAAGTCGGATATTGCCGCAAAGGGGATCGACAGCAGGATTCCGGGTACTCCGAACATACGGCCGCCGACGATGATGCAGATCAGGATCCACACATCCGGAACTCCCATAAGGCCGCCGAACAGCTTCGGCTTCAGGATGTATCCATCAATCGTCTGAAGAATGATCGTGAAGATCAGGAACCATAATGCGTACCACGGGTTGATGAGAACCAGGATGAAGGCGCCGACGACAGCGCCCAAAATCGGACCGAAGGTCGGGGCGAGGTTTGTCACGCCTACTACGGTGGAGATCATGATTCCGTAGGGAATTCCTGCAACCAGATGGAAGATCAGGTTTGCGATTCCGATGATCAGGCCGTCCAGCATGTCGTAGATGATAAAGTGGATCAGAATATCATTGCAGCGGTTCCAGAAATCCGCCACAAGATGATATTTTCTGTCCGGAAGCAGGGCTGTCATCATGCGCCGGATGCCGGCCACAAGGCGGTTTTTATCGACCAGAAAGTAGATGGCCAGGATAAACGAAATCACACCGTTGAATACACCCATTCCAATGCTGTAGGAGGTATTCAGGATCCGGTTGATGTTTGCCGGAAGGGTGCTGCTGACATTCTCCAGCAGATCATCTCCCATGGTGATCAGGCTGGAGATGTCGATATTCCACTCTCTGGTATATTCCTCCAGCTTTTTCAGCAGCTGCTGAAGCGTGTCGGCATATTTGTCAATGTTCGACACGAAGGTGACAATGCTGTCGATAATCTGAGGAATCAGTGCAACGAGAAGCACAACGATGAAAACGATCAGAGTGATCAGGGCAAAAATAACGGAAAGGTTCCGCCGGCGCTTTTCTGACCTGACATGCCGGAAAACTCTGTTCTGGAACAGATTCGACAGGGGATTGATCACGTAGGCGAGAATGACTCCCAGAACGACCGGGGCAAAATAGCTCAGGAACGTGTCAATTCCGCGCCAGACGGACGGGAAATGGGTAAGAATCACGTAAAACAAAACTGCCGCGCAGAGGGCAGCGGTGCAGGCAATCCATCTGTTGTCCATCCAGTTTTTCTTCAGCTTCAATATTTATCCTTCTTTCTTATTATTAAAAGTTTCTCATTCTGCCCGTTCACAGCATCCTCAACTCGGAATGCTTTGCATTTCATTATAATATCTAATCTGTGGGATTGCAAATACTAAATGGGGGCTTGCCGTTGTAATGAGATTTTTATATAATGATCGAAAGTCGGGCAGGTATGTCCGGATCAAGGAGGTTGGGTTTTATGAGACGGTCGCTTTTTAAGAGAAAATCCCTGATACTGCTGCTCCTGATCGGTGCTTTCTGTATCTTTCTGCCGGTTATGGCCCATGCATCTGAAAAAGAGGCATCGCTCACCCTGAGCAGGAAAAAGGCGGTTCTGTACCCGAAGGTCAGCGGGCGTTCAACCTTTACCCTGAAGGTAAAGAAAAATGGTGCAGCGCCGGGAAAAATCAAGTTTTCCAGCAGCAACCGGAAGGTGGCGAGGGTCAGCAGCAGGGGTGTGGTCACAGGTGTTTCAGCCGGGAAAGCCGTGATTACCGTGTATGCGGGTAAAATTAAGGCCACCTGCACCGTTACCTGCTATAATGCGTCCCTGAAGATTCTTTCAGCGTCTGATGTGACGCTGAAGAAGGGAAAGACGCACAGAATCAAGGTGAAGACAGCACCGGGGAATGCCCGGGTGACATACCGGAGCTCTGCCCCTGACATTGCATCGGTGAATTCATCAGGTAAAGTGACGGCAAAAGCTCCGGGAAACGCTGTGATTACAGTAAAAAGCAATGGAATCACCAGAAGGGTTGCGGTGACGGTGCCGGGCAGCGGCCCGTCGGTGCAGGAATTACTATGGAATCCCCAGTGGGAGTTCGCCGGGCATTCGATCATCCATACCGGGAGCGTAAAGCTGTACAAACCGGCGGTTTCAAACGGAATCGTTGTGGCGGTGAATGCGGGGCATGGAACCCAGGGAGGAGAGAGTGTGAGGACGCTCTGTCATCCGGACGGAACGGCAAAGGTGACAGGAGGGTCGACAGCTGCAGGGTCCGTCTATGCGGTATCGATCTCCTCCGGGATGCAGTTCCTCGACGGAACACCCGAGGGGACTGCAAATCTTTCCCTGGCGCTGATTGTGCGCGACAAGCTGCTGTCTGCGGGATTTGAAGTTCTCATGATCCGGGAGACAGCCGACAACCAGCTGGATAATATCGCAAGGACGGTCTTTGCCAACCAGTATGCCAATTGTCATATTTCGCTTCACTATGATTCCAGCAGCTATGATAAAGGCGCTTTCTGCATTGGAGTGCCCTCGGTTGCTTCCTATATTGGCATGTATCCGGTATCGCTTCACTATCAGGAGAGCAACCGTCTTGGAATGAGCCTTATTTCCGGCCTTTCCGGTGCGGGAGTAAAAATCTACGGAAGCGGTAATTTCCCGATGGATCTCACACAGACTTCCTATTCAAAAATTCCTTCCATTGATCTGGAAGTGGGGGATGCCGCATCGGACCGCTCTTTCTATACACAGTCGGTTATCGCTGACGGCGTAACGGCAGGAGTGAAGGCATTTTTTGGACGGCCATAAGGGATCATGAGGCGAGGCTCCGCAGGATGTCGTCGCACATCTCCGGAGTGATGGTGCCCCATCCTTTCAGAATACTTGAATTGTTGATCCAGCGGGAGTGTTCCCTCTGAATCTCCTCTTCGGAGACCTGGGGCTTTATGCCGGCGAGCAGTGTTCTGATGATGCTTCCGAATTCTTCCGGCGTGATCCCGACAGCTTCAAAAAAGGATTCATAGATCTCAGGTACTGCATCCCGGTTGATCCGGAGGAAAGCGGGAAGGAAGACGGCACAGGCAAAGCCGTGAGGAATTCCGTGCTGTTCAGTCATCAGGTACCCCATGGTATGGGGCAGGCATGTGCCGGTTATGTTGATGGCGAGGCCGCCGTAGATTGAACCGTGGTACAGAGCTTCGCGGTCCTCCCACGACAGGAGAGGCCTGCCTGATTCTGCGGAAATACCGGACGGGGAGGAGCACTTGACGGCAAGGAGCCGAAGCGCCGGCAGCAGGAGCCTGACGGAACGGACAGAATAGCACTGTGAAATCTCGTTGGCATTCCGGCTGAAATAGCTTTCGACGGCGTGGGCCAGGGCGTCAATACCTGTGGAAACGGTGAAGCCGGCCGGGAGGGATTCTGTGTAGGAAGGATCTCCGAACGCGGCGGCCGGAAAGATCTGCTCATGGTGAAAGCTCTTTTTACGGCCTTCGGGGACGGTAATGACAGAGACCTTGGTAACCTCGCTTCCGGTTCCGGCAGTTGTCCCGACCGCGATGACAGGCAGAGGCCTGTTCGGCCAGTGAAGGCTGTAAAGTTCCTCACGTGTGAGACCGGGGTTCGCGGCAAAGACGGAAATGCACTTGGCTGCATCCAGGGGCGATCCTCCTCCGATCCCGATAACCAGGGTACACCCGGAGGCCGAAGCTGCCGCCCCTGCTCTCATGCAGTCGGTGAGGAGCGGATTCTGCGTGATTTCGTCGAAGAGTTCAAAAGTGATGCCGTTCCTTTCCAGAACTTCTGTCACATCATCGAGCGCTCCGCATTCTTTTGCAGAATGCTTTCCCGTCACGATGAGGGCTTTGTTTCCGTATCTGGTAAACTCGTTTTCGTGCTCTCTGATACACCCTTTTCCGGTAAAAAGGCGGACGGGCATGAAACTGTTCATTGTCATAATCATTATTCCTTTCTTGCAGCATGATGGTTATTATAAAGCGCTGTGTAGAATGCTGCGCATTCCTCATTGCGGGCGGCCAGAGACGCTTCGCGTCTTGGCGGTTTTCCAGCACCCCTCAACTCGGAATGCTGCGCATTCCTCATTGTGGGCGGCCAGAGACGCTTCGCGTCTTGGCGGTTTTCCAGCACCCCTCAACTCGGA
>CAMOXX010000056.1 GCA_946629475.1 uncultured Blautia sp.
GATCCCGACCGATACAGCCTTCTCCAGGATGATGGAACAAAGCTCCTCGCGCTTTGCGGCCGACAGCTTTTTGGAATCGTTCAGATACAGAATGTCACAGTCCTTCGGCAGTATCACGGCGCAGGCAACCACCGGCCCCGCAAGCGGTCCTCTCCCGACCTCATCAATGCCGCAGACATAGCCCAGATGCTCGTATTTATGCTCGTAGATTTTCAGGCTCTCCGTCCGCAGAAGCTCGTCCTCATAAGCCTTTTTCTTTTTTGCGTACCTGGCGCAAAGGTTCTGCACGCCTGTTCTTGTATCCTCCGCATACCTCTCAATCAGATGATCATATAAGCGGATGTCAGCCTTTTCAAATTCTTCCCTGATCTCGGCAATTTTCTTCATAAATGTCCTGATCCTCTTTCGCCCCGGCCTTTTTATGCATTTTCAGTCAACATGTGCCTTTTTACTCAGGTTTTTCCAGCGTGATCCGTCCCAGCCGGCCGGAGCGGAAGTCATCCAGGAAAAGAAGAGCTGCCCTCGCGTAGTCAGGATCATCGCCCTTTTTTATACAGCCGCGGGCACCTGCGATTCTCTCCAGCACAGAAACACTGCTGCCTTCTTCCGGGATATCATACCTGCCCGCAACGGCGCCGGGGTATTCTTCTCTCAGGTAATCGATCAGCTTCAGGCTCAGCTCCTCGGTATTCAGAATATCGTCCTTCACAGACCCGATAAAAGCGAGCCGCAGAGCGGCCTCCTGATCATCCATCTTCGGCCACAGGATTCCGGGAGTGTCGAGAAGCTCCGCTTCCTTATTCAGCCTGATCCACTGTTTTCCACGGGTAACCCCCGGCTTGTTACCGGTCTTCGCCACAGATCTTCCTGCAAAGGAATTGATAAATGTTGACTTTCCGACATTCGGAATCCCGGCAACCATGGCTCTGACCGGGCGGTTTTTGATTCCCCGCTTCCTGTCACGCTCCCTTTTTTCCGCCGACGCGTCCCGCAGAACTGCGCTGACCGTTTTCATGTCCGAAGTGCGCCTTGAATCCAGAGCAGCAGTAAAGTATCCTTTATCCCGGAACCATCTGTCCCAGGCCTGATTCTGTTCCGGATCAGCAAGGTCCGATTTGTTCAGAAGAATCAGCCTCGCCTTATTCCGGCCAAGTTCGTCAATATCCGGATTCCGGCTGGAGAGCGGAGCCCTTGCATCCACCAGTTCAATGATCAGATCGATCAGGCTGATATCCTCCTGCATCTGTCTGCGTGCTTTTGTCATGTGTCCCGGATACCATTGTACGTTCATAATCCACCTTCATTTTTTACAGGAAGCCCAGCGCGGTGACCGGGGACATCCTGAACCACAGTTTTCCTACTATATATTTGCTGTTGATCACTCCGATATCGCCATAACGGCTGTCCTCGCTGTTATTGCGGTTGTCTCCCAGCACAAAGTACTCCCCTGACTCCAGCGTCAGCGGCGAGGCTGCCAGGCCTGCATTGGAGATGGATGGATAATCCCCTGTCTCCTTCAGGTTGCCGCCGTTGATCAGCACTCTTCCGCCTACGATCTGCACCGTTTCACCGGGAAGACCGATGATCCTGTGAATGTGCAGCGCGGCATCATCGCTCGCACTGGTCTTATACACAACTATGTCTCCCCGCTTCGGCTCCGAAATCCGGTAGCCCAGCCGGTTGACAAAAAACTTTTGGCCCACAGCCAGCGTAGGCTCCATGGAACTTTCCTGCATCGTTACGGACTGAAACAGGCAGACAGACACCAGAGCTCCCAGCAAAAATGCCGCAATGATCTCAAAACACAGATGAAACGCCCTGCGAACCTTCTCATTATTCTCGAGCTTTTCCCTGAACGCCTCCAGAGGCGACATAAGAATATTTTTGAATTTTTCCATTTCACTCACTCCACCGGTCAATGCACGCGAAACGGAAACAGGGACAATAGCATTCGTTATTGTCCCCGGATCCTCTCAACATATGAAATTGTCCTGCAGCTGTTCGGAACAGGTCCTGAGCAGTTGCATTATCTCATGCGTTCTTTGACCTTGGCAGCCTTACCTACGCGCTGTCTCAGGTAGTTCAGTTTTGCACGGCGAACCTTACCGCGGCGAACCACTTCCACCTTTACCACGTGCGGAGAATGCAGCGGCCATGTCTTTTCAACACCGATTCCATTGGAAGTTTTACGTACTGTAAATGTCTCCCTGCAGCTTCCGCCCTGTCTTTTCAGAACAGTTCCTTCAAAAATCTGAACTCTCTCACGGGAACCTTCTTTGATGATTGCGTGAACCCTTACGGTGTCACCAACTTTGAATTCCGGCACATCGCTGCGGAGCTGTGCGGATTCGATGTTTCTGATAATCTCGTTCATTACAGTTTCTCCTTATTATAAAATATTGGATGTTCTTAATACCCGACGGTAACAGCGGACCATCCTGGTTATCTTACAACAAAGAATTATAAAATGCAAGTGTTTTTTACCAGCACAGAACTTCATGCCCTGTTTCGGTTACGAGAACCATAATTTCCCACTGGGCGGAGGGAAGACCGTCCTCGGTATGAACCGTCCATCCGTCAGTATCGTCCGTCCATATTTCGTGGGAACCCATGTTCACCATCGGTTCAATCGTAAATATCATTCCCGGTACCATCAGCACGCCGCTGTTTTCCTCCGACGTATAGCTGACCCAGGGATCCTCGTGAAATTCCAGCCCGACGCCGTGTCCTCCGATTTCACGCACAACCGTGTACCCGTTGTCGTGGGCGTGCTGGTGGACCGCATGGCCCATATTCCCGATCGGTGTCCAGGGAATCACCTTCTCGAGCCCCTTTTCCATGCATTCCTTCGTCACCCTTACCAGGCGCTCCTTTTCAGGGCTCACCTGCCCGATCATGTACATCCGGGAGGAGTCCGAAAAGTATCCGTTGTAGATGGTTGACACATCAACATTGACAATGTCGCCCTCCTTCAGGATCACATCCTCCGACGGAATCCCGTGGCACACGACATCATCGATCGAAGTGCACACGCTCTTCGGAAAACCGTTGTAATCGAGCGGAGCCGGAATACCGCCATGCTTTACTGTGATACTGTGCACCCAGTCATCGATCTGCTGTGTGCTGATTCCCGCGCCGATATGTTCTCCGATATAATCCAGCACTGCTATATTGATTTTGCAGCTCTCCCGGATTTTTGCGATCTGCTCCGGCGTCTTGATCAGGGACCTGTCAAGCACCGGCACTCCGTTTCTTCTGAATTTTTCCAGTTTGCTGTCAAATGCTTCGTGGCATTTTTTATACTTCTGGCCGCTGCCGCACCAGCAGGGGTCATTTCTGCCTATCTTAACTGTCATTCCTGGTTGAACCTCACTCCGTTGACATGATTTCACTGAGTTCGCTGATCATCTCTTCATCCTTGAGCCTGAATTTAACCTCGACACGCCTGGATGCGTCTTTATCGATATTTCCGCTGGCATCCAGGATCGGGTTGGACATCGAATGGCCGTTGACCGTCAGATAGTCCTTCAGGTCAATGCTCTCGGTCGAGGTCAGAAACTCTCCTTCGATCTCAAGCAGATAATCCGCCACCGCGAGGGATCTCTGCTGTGACAGCATCAGATTGTAGGAATAATCACCCTCATCATCCGTGTAGCCGTCGATGATAATTTCGGCCAGGTACGGCTTGTACTGTTCGCTCAGCAGCACCCTGCAGTAGGTCGGAAGCACCTGACGGAGCGCCGTCATTCCTTCGTCCGTCAGTTCGGCACTGTCGTACTCAAACATGACATTGGCATCCAGAGTCAGGGCCCCCGTCTTGGAGTCGATATCGACGCTCACATTGTTGGAGGCAAACTCCTGACGGAGAGATTCGACCACCTCAGCCTTGACACCGATGATATCGTCGATCTTCTGCTGCTGTGACGCGATCTGGGCCGTTTTCGCATCCAGATCATTCTGCTGTTCCGTAAGCCTCGCTGACTGTGCCGTCAGCTGTGCGGCCTGTTCGTCGAGCTGCGCCTGCTTTGCCTCAAGCTCCTTGGCCATCTCGGCCAGAAGCATCTGCTGCTTGTTCAGCTCTTCATCCTGGCTCTTCAGCTGTTCGTCCTGCGTTTTCAGCTGGCCTTCCTTCTCATCCAGCGCCATCTGCTGCGCGAGAAGCTCTGCCGTATACTCCTCCTGAAGAGCAATTTTCTCGTCTCTCTCTTTTATGCTGTCGTTGTAGCTCTTCTGTGCCTGAAACAGCGTGACACACATGATCAGAACAAAGAGAAGAAGCACGCCCGCCATCATATCGGAGTAGGAACGCCAGATATTGAATCCGCTGTCGCTGGATTTTCTCCTTTTCGCCACGCTCTTCACTCCTTACTTGAAAATATTGAATTTGCCCTTCTGTGCCTGATGTGTCAGTTCGTCAATGTTGTCGGCAATCTCCTGGAGAAGCTGAGTCTGCTCATTATTCTGCTGTTCCATCACGCGCTGAAGCCTGCGGATCGCCTCCTGCTGCTGGGTCTTTTCCGACCTGCCTGCCTGCAGCTTCACCTGGGAGGAATCCCCGCCGCTGCCCTGCCCTTCGGTCTGGACTGCCTGAATATCCGACAGAAGCCTCTGTACCTGTGCCATCGTCTGATAAGAGCGTTTCTGGTACTCAGCGTATTCCTTCATATTATTATTGAAATCCTCAATCAGGCGCTTATTCTCCTGCTGCACCTGATAGCTGATCTCTTCGGCCGCGTTGATATTATCCACAGCCGTGCCGGCCGCTTCCACATAACGCTTCATTGTCTGGTTGCATGCCACCCAGAACTTGGCCGCGGACTGCTCCGCATCCTTCATGTAATCGACCACATGCTGGTAGTCTTCCTGCTGCACTTTCTGAATATTCTGATTATCCTGCGTAATCCGGGTAGCGGCAGCCATGAACCGTGTCTGGATATCGTTCATTTCCGTCACGGATTCACGCATTGCCTGATCCTGCTGCGCATAGCTTTCCGCCAGCTGCTGGCTCAGATCCTGATACAGTTTTCTGGTATATTCCGTATTCTCTGTCTGCGCAATCTTTAATTCTCTCAGCGCGTCATTGAAATCATCAAACTGAAGCTGGAAGGAATTCCGCATTTCTTTCATAAAGATGTCGAGAATATCCTCAACGGCTTCTGTCTGAACCCTGGTCACCGAATCCACAAGCATATCCAGCGAGCCGTTCATTTTCTGGAACGTCGGCGTAATCACCTGCTCAAAGCTGCTCGCAAGAGATACCGTGAACTGCTCTGCCATCTTGTTCATCGCGTCTGCCTGAACCCTCTGGGTAGCGACAAGCAGATTCCGTGAATCATTCTCCGCCGAAGGCATGACATAGCTGTGGAAACGGTTCAGAAACATCTGCAGGTTCTCCTGCATCTCAGAATAACCGCTCTTTGCCCCGAATGAATAGACGATGGAAAAAGCAATACCGTAGATGGAGGTGAGAAACGCGACTTTGATGCCGTCCACCAGAGAGGAAACCGAGCTTGTGATCGCCTCATAGTTGTTGGGATCAAAGTTTTTCAGGCCCCAGACCAGACCGAGGAAGGTTCCCAGAATACCAAGGCTGGTGAAAATATCCGGCACAAGGTCCATAAGGCGCTTGTGGGTATAGATATCCAGCTCATCGCTGTTGATATAATCCTCCACATCGCCGATTCCCTCTTCGGTCTTGCTGATGTCGTCAGAGAATTCACGGAGTTTCCGGTCGAGGAAACGGTGTTCAAAAGCACCGTCGATCGCAGTCAGATCAGCGGCCTTCGCCTTGCCCGGAAGCTTGAATATGGAAGCGATCTCGTCAGTAGCCCGCGCGAACGCTCTGGCAACATCGTCCATACGGAACATGCCGCCGAACATGCCTGCCATGTACAGCACGGCCATGATACCCAGAAATATAAAATTATACAGCATGACATTCGGCTGGCTCTGCCCGATAAAAAGGGTCATCGCCACACAGGCCGCAGTCACGAGCATGAATATCAGCAAATTCAACAGTTTTTTGCCCATAATATACCTCCTTTACCAGAAGAGTATACACCATAAAGCCGCATCATTACAATATTTCTTTTTAAAGAGCTGAAAAACTCACAGATTATTCACATATTCAAGTCTCTCTCAGGTGATGATCGGTCTCCCGCTGATATAAACCTGGTCCTCTGCGGTCAGCCGGGCCTTTTTGTCCTTCACTTCGACAATATTGACGCTGCAGTTCGGAGGAACCGAGCCGTGCCAGTAGTGCTCCGGATCATGGTAGATGTTCTGCAGAAGCCCCCGGACGGCGCATCCGTGCGAAGAAATCAGCAGTGTCTTATCCTGCAGTTCGGGATTCCCGGTAATATCCTCCCAGAAAGATGCCGTCCTCCTGAGAACATCCCGGAGATTTTCTCCGCCCTCAGGCCTTTCGTACCGCATCGGATCGTCAAAAAAGATCCTCAGCGCCTCCTGTGCATAACGGCCCTGGTCATCTCTGATCCGTGTACCCTCAAGCACGCCGAACTCGATCTCTCTCAGCCTCCCGTCGGGAATCACGGGAACGTCTCTGCCTCTCAGAATACATTCCGCGGTCATCCTGGCCCGGGAGAGGGGGCTTGTATAGCACCTGTCAAAGTGCACCCCGGCCAGAGCCTCCCCCGTCAGGGCCGCAAGGCGGATACCCTCCTCCGCCAGAGGAATATCCGCCGTGCCCTGCACCTTTTTCAACTTGTTCCACTCCGTCACTCCGTGACGGACAATATAAAGCAGCATCAGCTTCTGAGTTCGATGCCAAGGCCGGTCAGCCCGTTCAGGATCTTTTTCATCGCGGCGTTGATCTCACTCTCTTCCAGTGTTTTCCCGCTGTGGCGGAATACAACGGAATATGCCATGGATTTATACCCCGGCTTAATCTGGCTGCCCTCATAGATGTCAAACAGCTCAAAGCTCTCCAGAATCTTTCCGCCTCTCTGCAGAAGGATCTTTTCAATCTCTCCCGCTGTGACCGCCTTCGGGACGACCATGCTGAGGTCACGCGTCACTGCCGGATATCTGGCAATTCCGGTATATTTGTGATTGAAGCCGGCAAACTCCAGAATATCCCGGATATCGATCACGGCAATGTAAGCCCTCTCCCCGATTCCGTAGGAATCAGCCACATCCGGATGAACCTCCCCGAGAAATCCGACCGGCCTGCCCTGATAGAAGATATCCGCCTGGCGTCCGGGGTGGAAGTACGGCCTTCCGGAATCGGGACGGTACTCCGGCCTGTCCTTCATGCCGGCTTTTTCGAAGAATTCTTCACACACACCCTTCATGTCAAAGAAATCTCCGGTACCGTACATTCCAAGCGTGAACATGGTGCGTTCGTCCGGAAGATCCTCAAGCGGAAGGGACTTCGGAAGATATACGTTGCCCATCTCATACAGGCGGACATCCTTATTCCTGCGGTTGTAGTTTGTCGCAAGAGAGGTCAGCATACCGTTCAGGGTCGTAGTCCGCATGATGCTGTAGTCCTCTCCGAGGGGGTTGCTGATCCGGATCGTTTTCCGGAGAACACTGTCCTCCGGGATTCTCAGTTTTTCAAATACTTTCGGGCTCTCGAAGGAGTAGGTCATGCCCTCGGAAAAGCCGCAGTACTCTGCTACATCCCTGGCGATCGCTTCAATTCTCAGCTTAAACGGAAGGCGTCCTGTCGTCGCCTCTCCCGTTGGAAGCGTGGTCGGGATCCTGTCATATCCGTAGAACCTGGCCACCTCCTCAGCGATATCCGCAAGGCAGTGGATGTCCTGCCGGAAGGTCGGAGCGACGATTTCATTGGTCTCTTCATCATAGGCGAGCTCAACGCGGGAGAGATATGCCAGCATCTCCTCCTTTGAGATATCCGTGCCGAGAAGAGAATTGATCCTGTCGGCGTCAAAGGCCACACGAGAAGGCTCCCTGACCTCAGTGCAGACGTCCACGATTCCTCCGACCACTTCACCGGCGCCGAGTTCTTCCATCAGCTGGCATGCCCGGTTGATCGCGGCCGAAGCATTATTGGGATCCAGGCCTTTTTCGAACTTTCCGGAAGCATCGGTACGAAGACCGATCCTCTTTGCCGAGAGACGGATATTCGGTCCGTTAAAATTCGCCGCTTCGAACAGTACCGTATGGACGCTGTCGGTAATCATGGAGTTCTCTCCGCCCATGATACCGCCGATTCCTACGGCCTTTTTTCCATCGCAGATCATCAGGACATCCTTGTCCATGGTTCTTTCCTGTCCGTCCAGTGTCGTGAATTTCTCGCCGTCCTTTGCACGGCGCACAATAATCTCGCGTCCTTCAATCGTATCCAGATCATAGGCGTGCATCGGCTGGCCGAATTCTTCCATCACATAATTGGTGATGTCGACCAGATTGTTGATCGGACGGATGCCGTTCGCGGCCAGACATCTCTGCATCCATTTCGGAGACGGTCCGATCTTGACATTCTTCACGACTCTCGCGCAGTATCTCGGGCAGAGATCCGGATCCTCGACCGTCACCTTGATATAGTCATGAGCGTCCTCATCATTGCCCTCAGCCTCAACTACCGGCGGGCAGAATTTCTTTCCAAAGGTCGCCGCCGCCTCCCGGGCGATTCCGATCACTCCGTAGCAGTCCACACGGTTTGATGTAATTTCATACTCGACCACTGTGTCATGAAGGCCGAGCGCCTCGACCGCGTCCGCTCCTACGCATGCATCCTCCGGGAAGATATAGATGCCGTACTCCGGGGCTTCGGGGTACATTTCCCTGGTGCTTCCCAGCTCCTCGATCGAGCACATCATGCCGAAGGAATCAATTCCTCTTAACTTTCCTTTTTTGATGGGAATGCCGCCCTCGGTCATCTTCCCGTCGTGGGATCCCGCGACGCGGCCGCCGTCCAGAACGACAGGCACTTTATCCCCGACATGAACGTTCGGGGCGCCGGTGACAATCTGGATGATGCTCTCCCCGATGTCGACCTGGCAGATAATCAGCTTGTCTGCGTCAGGATGCGGAGCGATCTCCCTGATCTGTCCGATCACGATTTTTTCAAGGTCACGGTCAAGCTCTTCATACCCCTCCACCTTGGTTCCGGAGAGAGTCATTGCATCGGTGTATTCCTGCGCCGTAACATCAAGATCCGGCACATACATTTTTATCCATGATAACGAAGTATTCATATCTATCCTCCAGTGCAGTTTAAATCCGTTCCATCAGAACTGTTTCAGGAATCTTGTATCGTTCTCGTAAAGCAGTCTCATATCATCGATCTCATATTTGAGCAGGGCGATACGCTCCAGGCCGACGCCGAACGCAAACCCGGTGTACTGCTCCGGGTCAATGCCGCACATGGTAAGCACATTCGGATGCACCATCCCGCAGCCGAGAATTTCGATCCATCCGGACCCCTTGCAGAATCTGCAGCCCTTTCCGCCGCACTTGAAGCAGGAAACATCCATCTCGGCGGACGGCTCGGTGAACGGAAAATGATGCGGACGGAACTTTGTCCTGGTCTCAGGCCCGAAGAGTTCTCTCGCAAACTCCTGCAGAGTACCCTTCAGATCCGCAAATGTGATGTGCCGGTCGATCACCAGGCCTTCAATCTGATGGAATGACGGAGAATGGGTTGCATCCACCTCATCTGAACGGAAAACCCTGCCGGGAGCAATCATCCGGATCGGAAGATGTCCTTCTTCCATCTTTCTGGCCTGTACCGGAGATGTCTGCGATCTCAGCAGAATTCTGTCATTGATAAAGAAGGTGTCCTGCTCATCCCTTGCCGGATGATCCTCCGGGATATTCAGCTTGGTAAAGTTATAGTCCGCGTACTCGACCTCAGGTCCCTCAACCACTTCATAGCCCATACCGACGAAGATCCTCTCAACCTCCTCAAGGGCAATCGTGTTGGGATGCCTGTGCCCGATCAGGGATTTCTTTGCCGGAAGCGTCACATCGATCACTTCGGACTTCAGCTGCTCAGCGCGGATCGATTCCTCCAGCTGCCTGCGGGAGATTTCCATCATCTCCTCTATCTGGGCGCGGGCCTGATTCACCATCTGTCCGACCTTCGGCCGGTCCTCCGGAGCCACTTCCTTCATGCTCTTCAGGAGCGCGGTAAGCTCTCCTTTTTTGCCAAGATACGTAATCCTGGCTTCGTTCAGTTTCTCAGGGCTTGTCGCGAGTTCAATCTGCCTCCTGGCATTCTCTGACAGTCTCTGAAGCCTTTCCTTCATATCCATATTCTTCTCTCCTTTTCAAATGGATTGCAGGAAACAAACGGAACACCTGTTCGTTTCCGATAAAAAAATCCGCCCCTCAAAAGGGACGGATCATCTTTCCGCGGTACCACCCTCATTTCCGGCACAGCCGGACACTCGAGCCTGTTTAACGCACAGCATACGTCATCCCCTGCCCCGGTATCCGGTCTCAGGGACGAAGCTCCGGTGTGAATATCAGAAGCAGTCTGAACTCAAAGGGACTTGCAGCCGGTGATCCCTTCTCTCTGGCAGAAAACTGTTTCCTTTGTCACCTTCACAGCATTTAACTGCGGCCGTAAGCGGCCGTTTGTCTGCATTCCAAGTTACTATGCCATATCAGGCCGGGATTGTCAAGGTTTTTGCGCCTTTTTTCGTTTCTCCAGCTGCTTACGCATGCGTCTCTCGGCAAAACGCAGCTCTGTCTCAAAGTAAATATTGATCTCTGCCCCATAGAGCATAATGTTCATCAGGAAATACAGCCACATCATGATCAGGATCAGGGCTGCCATGTTCCCGTACATGTTGGAGAATCCCGGGAAGAACCTGAAATACAATGACAGGAACACCGAGAATATTGTCCAGCCCACCGATACGATCGCGGCTCCCGGAAGCTGGCTCCGGAAGCTCGCTTTTCTGTTCGGGAGAAAACGGTACAGGATCACAAAAACCAGGAAAAGGATGATCGGAGTAAGCAGGGATCTGGCATCCAGAAGAAGTCCCACGATCCGATCCCCGATCTCACTGTAGCCAGCCACAAATTCCTGAAGCTGATGCCCGAGCAGCACCATAGCCAGGCTGACAACGATCGCAATCGAAAAGAGCAGTGTATACGCAACAGAATAGATCCTTGTGACGAGCCAGTTTCTCGTTTCCTTCACATGGTAGATCGTGTTCAGCCCGTTCGTGATCGCCTGAACTCCTTTGCCCGCCGACCAGATTGCCGTAACCGCTGTGATCGGGATCAGGGCGGAATTCCGCATATACACTTCCGATACAATACTCAGTACAAACCCCTGGGTATTCTCAGGAAACGCTTCCGTAATCACCTCGCGCATCATATCGTAGGTAACCGGTGTAAACCGGACCAGGGTGGATAAGAACATGACAAAGGGGATAAAGGACATAATCAGAAAAAACGAGGCCGTCGCCGCGTATGCCGGAATATGGTCCTTAAAAGCCCTGTCTATAAAGCCCTTGATTTTCCTGACCGCGTTTGCTTTTTTACTGTTTTGTTCACTCATATAAAAAAACCATCTGTTCCGGATTCAATGTTATGATTCCGTTACCGTTATTTTACATAGAACCGGTATGCCGTAGTCGTTTTATACTCTTCTCCGGCTTTAATCACAGGAGAGTGAAAGCCCTTCTGGTTTACTGAGTTCGGCTCTGTCTGGGTTTCGAGACAGAATCCCTCTCTCGCATGATAAACATGGCCGTTTTTCCCCTGCTCTTCCCCGATAAAATTGCCCGCGTAAAACTGCACGCAGGGAAGGTCGGATGTCACTTCCATCGCGATCCCGGTTTCTTCGGAATACGCTTCCGCAATCGTGCGGAGGCTGCCCGGAGCATAGTTGTCCGTCACATAATTATGATCATATCCTCCGGTAAACAACAGCTGGTCGAAGTTCTCCCCAATCTCCCTGCCGATCGGTTTGAATTCCGTAAAGTCCATGGGAGTCCCCTGTACCGGCGCGATCTCTCCGGTCGGGATCGACGCGCTGTCGCTGACCGGGGTGTAGTATGCGGCATGGATGCAGAGCTCCTGGCTCAGAACCGGACCGCTGCCTTCTCCATTCAGGTTAAAGTAGGAGTGGTTGGTCAGGTTGGCCACAGTATCCATGGTGCTGGTGCCGGAATAGTGAATCTGCAGATCGTTATCATCCGTAAGCTCGTAAGTTACGCTGACTTTCATTGTACCCGGAAAACCGTTCTCCCCGTCCGGGCTGACACGTGAGAAGACGACCGCGTTTTTCCCTTCAGGAACCTCTGCGTCCCACAGCTTTTTTTCGAAGCCGTCGGGGCCGCTGTGCAGATTGTTCTCATTTTCGTTTACGGCAAGATGGTATTCCTTTCCATTAATTGTAAACGAGGCATTCGCGATCCGGTTTCCGTTTCGGCCGATCGTCGCTCCGAAAAAGCATCCGTTGACCTCATACCCGGAAGGAGCATCATATCCCAGGACCACGTCGGTAAGTGTGCCGTTCTTATCCGGTACGCATACCTTTACCAGGATTGCTCCGAAGGGAATCACCTCTGCAAAGGCTCCGCTTCTGTTCTCAATATGATATATGGAAATCTCTTCTCCGTTTGAAAGCTTCCCGAAGTTTCTTTTTGTCACGCTCATAATATGAAGTTCCTTTCTATACGTTCAGGTCTCGCTCGTGAGACCTGACAGGGGGTTCGGTCAGCTTCAGCTGACATCTTCCAGACCGAATCCCTGCACATCCACGCGCAGCGTTCTCCACTGCGCAGGGGATTTTTGTTCAGTTACAAAAAAAGAGCCCTCTGGCTCTCTCTTCTTTTTCAACCCAGGATGCCGTTCCCTTCTTTTTGACGCCTAGCCGAAGCCAGGTGGGTGTCCGCAACAGACCTTCTGCCTTCCACGACGAGAGGCCTGACATCCGGCCTGCAATATAGGAGTCCCGTAGAGTCAATGTAGGTTCAAAAATAATGAAAGGGGCATCGCACATC